>NZ_CP047023.1:1949173-2254592 GCF_009796765.1 Paraglaciecola sp. L3A3 | reverse complement strand
TTTCGCTATCTAATAAAGTGATAGATGTTTTTGGTCCCAAATCTCCAAGTTTGAATCGATAGTCTTCGGTATCCAATTTTAGATCAAGTTCACTTTCAGACCACATACCATCCCACCAGCCTTCGTCAACTCCATTATATTTAGTAAATAACAAACCAGTGCTTTTATCATAATCTTTAACATCAAAACCCAGTTTTCGTAAGACTAATAAAAACCTAGGCCAAGCAATATCATAAACGGCATCAACCACATATGCAGCATCTCCATCTTCATCAAACCCAAGCTGCATCGGAAGACCTTTACGGATTTCTCTGATGCGTCTTACATCAGCAAGTTTGACTTCAAAATCATAGTGTTCAACCACTTGATTTAAAATATCAACTTCATTGCGTCTAACATCTTTAGCTTCAGATATTTCAGTGGCTAACTCACTATTTTTCTCTTTATAATCGATTTGAGCGACTTTTAATGCAGCTGTACGACCATGTGGTTTTAATTCCAAATCAAATTTAAATCGTTGCCTAATAATACGATCTGAGCTTGACCAGTTGTACCATTTAGCTGCTACAGATTCATCGATTACCATCCAGTCAGAAATCAAATACTGCTTTTCTTTATCGAATTCTTGTACCCCTATTCCTTTACTTTCTAAAAACGCAACTAGCGAATTCCAGATGGTATCATCCAGCGCTTGGCTATCATCAACTTGATCAAACCAAATAGTCGCTTCTTTTGAACCTTCTTCGATGTGCGAACCAGACACTAAAGGCAAAACCAAGGCAGGTGAAACAATACTAAGATCTTGCCCCATCATATTTTTTGGCGCGTTATTACCTAACACAGGTAATTTATAAGCGTCACTAAATTTAGGGGTATCTACATCATTAGGAATGGCAATTTTTTGGCCTGGTGTTTCTTCTAGATAAGCAAAACTCCCGCTAGCCTTTTCATTTTCATCAATTGAACTACAAGCAGTCAAAAAGCCTAATGCCACTGCGCTAACAAAATGTATCTTATTCGTCATGCTATCTCCTTAAGATAATACGCCAGAACTGCGCATGACTTGTTCGAGTGTATTTTGGCTCTCAAGTTCCGATTCAACTAAAGGTAATCGTAAAAAAGCCGAATTGGTGTAACCCATTTTATATAGTGCCCACTTTGGCAGTACAGGATTGGGTTCAATAAACAAACTAGTATGTAAACCAGCTATCTTTTCATTTATTTGTTTTGCTAGACTAAAATCCTTAGCAAAAGCTGCATTACATATATCAGCCATTTCTTTAGGTGCTAGATTTGCCGTCACAGATATCACACCATGACCACCATTCACTAGGAATTCACAGCTACTGTCATCGTCTCCGCTCAACAACACAAAGTCATCAGGCACTAAGGGTTGTGTCTCTTTTAATCGAGCAATATCCCCTGTCGCATCTTTTAAACCGACAATTTTTGGATGTTTAGCTAATTCAGCAACCGTTTCCGGCAACATATCTGCAACAGTTCGACTAGGAACATTATACAAAATCACAGGTAGGTCAGTTGCATCAGCAATTGCTTCAAAGTGCGCTATCATGCCTTTTTGTTGCGGCTTATTATAATAAGGCACAACACTCAAAAAACCAGCAACACCTGTAGTGGCAATCTGTTGACTCAAAAAGATAGCCTCAGCAGTAGAATTAGCTCCGGTACCAGCAATAACAGGTATTTTACCCGCGGCATATTCTACCGTACGCCTAACCACCTCAATATGTTCGTCAAAAGGTAAAGTGGCAGACTCACCTGTCGTGCCCACAGACACTAATCCGTGTGTACCATTTTCAATATGAAAATCAACTAACTTCTTCAGTGAAGGGTAATCAATTTGCCCGTCTTCAAACATTGGCGTAATTAGCGCCACAAAACTACCAGTAAACATGTTTTCTCCAGAAAAATTTCGCGCCTAATGTTAATGATCCAACCCAGTAAAAACAAGCTTTGAATAGCACAATAAGCATATTAGAATAGAAACTGTAAGTACCTGGCAATAATCAGGTATAGTATTTCTCCTAAATAGAACAAAATTGGTCAAAAATGAATCAACAATTAATCATTACTATATTAGGCGCTGATCAATTTGGTGTTTTAAGTACATTAGCTGACACAGTGTCTGGCGTTGGTTGCAATATTTTAGACAGTCGACAAGCGATTTATGGTCAAGACTTCTCATTGACTATGATCATTGAGGGTAGTCCAACGGCCATAACTCGAGCAGAATGTTTATTACCACAAACCTGCCAAAAACATAATTTATTGTCATTAATGAAGCGAACCACTCAGCATAATAAACAAAACCTAGAAAGTTTAGCTGATGTAGTGATAAGAGGAAAAAGTTCTCCTGGCTTGATAGACCATATCACCCAATTTTTTTCCACCTATAATATTTCGGTTAGTGCTTTTAGGTTTAAGTTTATCGATAAAGAAGATGCAATTTCTGGTGATGCCTTAGACATGAAATGTAAGATGGTGATTTCTATCCCCCACCAACTCATTGTTACCGATATTGAACAAGCCTTTCAAAAACTGCTACAACCGTTAAATTTGCGAGGCGAGTTTAAACAGAACCATTAATTTTTTACAATTTCCAAGGATTTAAAGATGCAAATGTTAGAAGAAGGGTCACTAGCACCCGTTCATGCTTGTCCCAATCAAGATGGCCAAGCTATCTCTATTAACGATTTTAAAGGTCAAAAAGTATTAGTCTATTTTTATCCGAAAGCCATGACACCAGGTTGCACAGTTCAAGCTCAAGGGCTTAGAGATATTCAGCAACAACTACAGGATTTAAATGTAGTAGTGTTAGGTGTTAGCCCAGATGCAGTTAAACGCCTACCTAAATTTATTGAAAAAGAGAGCTTAAATTTCACGCTACTATCTGATGAAGATCATGCATTAGCCGATGCATTTGGTGTTTGGGGCTTGAAGAAGTTTATGGGCCGTGAATATGATGGGATTCACCGTACAACATTCTTAATTAATGAGGACGGCAAAGTCGAAAAAGTGTTCAAAAAGTTTAAAACCAAAGATCATCATCAAGTCGTTTTAGATTATCTACAAAATATCTAATATTCACTTAGATACCAGCAAATTTGCTGGTATCTAAAATCAAATTTAAGACTCAACAGACTCAACTTTAGTCGGCGATGACCAAGCGTTTGCTACTGCCTTGACTAAAGTTGCTAACGGAATGGCAAAAAACACTCCCCAAAATCCCCATAGACCACCAAAAAATAATACCGCTACTATAATGTATATAGGATGCAGGCTCACCGCTTCAGAGAATAAAATTGGCACTAACGCATTACCGTCTAATGCCTGAATAATGCTGTAAGCAATCATCAAATACCAAAATTCAGAAGTTAGCCCCCATTGAAATAACGCTACAACTGCCACAGGAATGGTCACAACCGCTGCGCCTATATATGGAATAAGCACAGAAAATCCAACTAACACACCAAGTAACAAGGCATAACGTAAGTCCATAAAAGCAAATGTCACAGCTGAAACTGTACCAACAATAATTATTTCTATCACTTTTCCGCGAATATAGTTGGCAATCTGGGTATTCATTTCTGAACCAACTTGTTTAATCAAACGTCTTTCATTTGGCAACAACGAAGAAATATTATTCACTAAAACGTCTTTATCTTTGAGCATAAAGAACACCATAAGTGGCACTAAAATCATATAGATTAATAAAGCACCGAGCCCCCCTAGCGAACTAAAGGAAGCGGACAACAATTGCTCAGCCAAGCTAACGACTCTTTGATTCACACCATCCAATACATCTTGAATTTGGGTGAGCTGAACCAAATCAGGATAAGATTCAGGCAAGGCTAGCAACCACAACTGTCCTTGTTCCCAGATTTGCGGCATTTCTTTGATTAAATTAATACTTTGTTGGGTGACTACCGGAACTACACCAACAAAGGTTAATACCGATAGACTGATAAAACCAAATAACACGAGTACAGTAGTATAACTTCTAGATAAGCCAAATTTATTCAATTGACTCACTGGCCAATCCAATAAATAAGCAATAATAGCAGCAACCAAAACAGGCATTAATATCCCGCCCCATAATACTAGTAATAAAGAGGTTACCAGCAACATAAATAACAACATCATGGAATCGGGATCTGAAAACTTTCGCTTATACCAACGTTCAAAAACGCTTAACATCTATTTTCCTTTATATATTTAAGGTTTAACAACCTCTATGGGTCATGTAATCTGATACTCATTCTAATAAAAGTGGCGACTAAAGTGGCACTTATATCTAGGATTGATATTACTAATTGTGGCTAATGTATGTGAGAATACCAAGATTGTAAAATACCATTTAAATAAGTGGTTTATTAAATAATCATAAATTAATAGAGGTTTTATTTTGATAAGCGATTGGCACTGTCGATTTAACAATGTGAAAGCTATTCTGCAATTAAAAAAGTCCATTAATTTTGGTGATGTTTCAGTTAACTTTCAAACTGTGGCGAAAAAACTAGCCGAACTAGAAGGCACATTTATTGATGGATTCGATAATAATATTAAATATTTACTCAATTCAGAAAACTGGAATAATACAAAATTAGTGGCAGGTAAACCACAAGTGACAATAAAAACCCGAATGGATAAATACGCTTTCGAACTTCACTGTTTTCCCATAATCAGAGGTGAAGCACAAGCAATTGTTATGGTCATAGAACCAGATTCTCCTTTTAAAGAATATAATCCGGCTAGTTTTGGCCCTGTAATTAAAATAAATGGCTTGCAAGACTTAATGACTATGATGCACCGTAAAGGTGATGATGCAGATATGGAATTAATTAAATATGCCCATATGATGACTGAACAATTGATTGATTTATTTATCCATAAGTTAAAAGTTGAAAATAAGAGTGGGCTGTCGGTAAAAGAATTTTTTTACCAACTAGAAGAAAATGAAAAAGAGTCACACCTAAGCTAATCAATAATTTTGTTACATTTAACTACCAATACAAATGAACTTATTGATACTTTTCCTGTTCTATCCATACAAACAGATGGATTAATAAAAGTAGAATACAAATAATTTATGATTAAAACTTTTCGCTGTATATTTGTAACTGCATGTCTTGTGCAAACTATTAGTAGTTTTTCGGTTCATGCGGCAAACACCAAAAACGACCTTCCCGAAATTGGTGTGGTGGCGTCTAGCGCGATAAGCGTTGATAAAGAAATGCAAATAGGTGATGCATTAATGCGTCAACTAAGAGGTCAAGCACCTATTGTAAGGGATCCCCTGCTCGACGAATATATCCAAGACATTGGCAATCGCTTAGTCGCACAAGCAGAAAATGTTAAATTTCCCTATACTTTTTTTATTCTAAATAGTTCCGACATAAACGCCTTTGCTTTTTTTGGCGGACATATTGGCATACATACAGGTTTAATTTTTAATGCCCGAAATGAATCGGAGTTAGCATCGGTTTTAGCTCATGAAGTTAGCCATGTTACACAAAGGCATTTGGCTAGAAGTATAGAAGCTAGACAAAAATCATCACCATTACAAATTGCTTCACTATTAGGCGGAATACTTTTAGCTGTAGCCAACCCTGAGGCAGGTATCGCGGCAATATCCGTAGGAAATGCTGCATCAGCACAATCATCGATTAATTATACTCGTCAAAACGAAAAAGAAGCAGATAGAGTGGGAATTAATATTTTAGCTCATGCTGGATTTGATCCAAATGGAGCCGCTTCGTTTTTTAACATATTAACTGAAAAGAACAGACTGAAGTCTAAACCTATGGCGTTTTTATTAACTCACCCCTTACCAGAGTCTCGGGTATCAGATGCACGTACTAGAGCAGCCATGTTTTCTGCTAAAACGGTACCGGAAAATATCAATTTTCATTTAGCCAAATCCAGAATACTAGCTAGATATTATGCTAATCCACAACGTAATATTGCCTATTTTTCAGAACAAATTAAAAATTCACAATATGCTTTTAAACAAGCTGCTGAATATGGCCTAGCACTATCGTATTTAGCTGATGAACAATATTCTGCCGCGGCTAAAATAATAGACGAATTATTAACACAAGCGCCTAGCAATTTATTTTATTTAGACACATTTACAGATCTATCAATTGAATTAAATAAACACCAACAAGCTATTGATAAATTGACTAAACAAATTGCCAATGCACCCTATAATCAAGTATTAACCTTAAATTTAGCGAATGTGCTAATCAAAGATAAACAAGCCCCAAAAGCCAGTATTATTTTAAAAGACTATATTTTGCTTAATCCAAATAATCTATTAGCTCATGAGTTACTGGCTGATGCATACCAAGCCAGTGATCAAAAATTAGAAATGCATCGTACAAAAGCAGAAATTTACGCTTTAATCGCTGCCTATCCTAGAGCCATAGACGAGTTACAAACAGCCTATAATTTTGCCAGTGATAGACAAATAGAAAAACAACGCATAAGGGCTAGAATTGACCAATTTAGAAATGCCCAAGAAAAATTACAATCTTTGTAGTTGTGTAATCACAGCCAGTAATTTTTCTGCATTTTGTTCTCCTTTTAATTGTTTTTTCACTTCACCATCAGCACCAATAATATAAGTAGTAGGCAAACTGCTAGGTGGCTGTAACCAAGGAAGGGTATCTAGTTGGGCAATTAATGGAAATTGAATATTATATTTTTCTTGTAACCCTTTTAATTGCTCAGGACTAACTTGATCAAAGCTTACGCCAAATAATAGAATGTCTTGTTTATTTTGTTGATGAAATTGATTAAGCTCAGGGATTTCTCTAAGGCAAGGCACACACCACTCTGCAAAATAGTTCACCACAAGCCACTTACCTTGCAAAGAAGACCATGAATATTTCTGTTTTTCCAAAGTCACAAAATCAGCTTTTACGGCAATATTCACCCAAACACCTAATAACAAAGCAATAACAGCAGTTAGACTCAATGTAAGTTTTTTCAAAATAACTTTGTCCTAAATAATATATCTACACCTAGAATTGCAATAGAATACGTTTATAAACTAAGAGGAAAAAGAATTTTATGCCTAATTTAAAAATTATCCATAACCCTAGATGTTCAAAAAGCCGTCAAACATTACAATTGTTGCAAGATAAGGGATTTGAACCAGAAATAATTGAATACTTAAAAACCCCATTAAGTGCTGATGAATTAAGTGAAATCGTCAAACAGTTAGGTTTTAGTTCAGCCAGACAATTATTACGTAAAGGTGAAGAAGCTTACAAACAGAAAAATCTACAAAATCCTGATATGAGTGAAGATGAAATTCTAGCCGCCATGCTTGATGAACCTAAACTCATTGAAAGACCTATAGTGTTAAATATCGGTAAAGCGGCAATTGGTCGTCCGCCTGAATCAGTACTAGATATTTTATGAGTCAGAAAGTTTTAGTCCTGTATTACAGTAAACATGGCGCTACGCAAGCGATGGCCAATAATATAGCGCTAGGTGTTGAACAAGTTGGACTAGAGGCCTGTTTACGGACAGTTCCCGAGGTCAGCTCAAATATTGGCGAGCATCAACAAGCGGTGCCTTCTGTTGGCGACCCTTACGTTTGTTTACAAGACTTAGTTGAATGCAGTGCTTTAGCATTAGGTAGCCCTACTCGCTTTGGTAATATGGCTGCGCCGTTAAAATATTTCCTGGACCAAACTAGTGCCCAGTGGTTATCAGGATCTTTAGAGAATAAACCTGGCTGTGTATTTACCTCTTCATCTAGCATGCATGGCGGTCAAGAAAGCACTTTATTATCTATGATGTTACCCTTACTCCATCATGGGATGTTGATTTGTGGTCTTCCCTATTCAGTTCCCCAATTACATACCACCTTAACCGGAGGTTCCCCCTACGGTGTCAGTCATTTAGCCCAAGGCAATAATCCAACTAAATTAAGTGAAGAAGAAAAAACAATGTGTATCGAACAAGGAAAAAGATTAGCGAATATGGCCGCTAAGCTAGGAAACTAATATGACATTAACCACTAATTTTTACCGTAAACTAACCTTGATTAGTTATACCTTGTTAATTTTTTGGGTGATTATTTGGCACTTTTATCTAACAGTAGATAAAGCCACTAGCCATTTATTCACAATATTATTGTGGGTTATCCCTCTTTTAACCCCAGCAAAAGGCTTAATCCAAGGTAAGCCATACACCCACGCATGGACCAATTTTATTGTCATGTATTATTTACTTCACGGCCTAACTTCTATTTATGCAGTAAAAGATGAATGGTTTTATGCGCTGATTGAAATATTATTATGTGTAGCCTTATTCACTGGTTGTAGTTTTTATGCACGTTTAAGAGGACGAGAACTAGGTCTGGGTATACGAAAATTAAAAGATGAATTACTAGAAGAAAAACAAGCTTTTGAAGGTAATTCTGAAGATAAATAAACTTATTTGGGGATAATAAGCATGTTATTAAACATGCATTTGTCCCCGTAATATAATTTATTTACATCTATTTTATATCACTAAAGAAGACTCTCTTATCACTTATGTGGGATCAAATTGAAAGAAATAAAGGCTCAAATAGATTACTGTCGTTATGCTGGGTCTCGATATAATTAGACATTCAGTCGCTTTGCGTGCGATGGCATTGGTTGAACGGCAGTTGTTAATTGTCGCCATGTTTGACGAAAAAAGGGTTATATTCAAATCCAGCAATCGCTAATTTCTTTGACGCCGGCCATTTATTGGCAGAGTCTCTGAGGTTTTAATTCCGTACTAAACACCACAATTACAGATCCAAGCTGCATTGACAAGTTCAGAGCAGGGAGCGATTCTTTTTTCTAAATTAAAGTAAAACAAGTTGAGCAAGCTTATGAAAACGACATTAATGGCACAAGAAAGCCGGCAAACACCAATTGTAATTGCCCAACAACTGATATCTAACCGAACAATTTGTCAACGTTTAGTCGAAAAAATTAACGCATTTAACCCTTATTTTGTTTATATCATTGGCCGTGGTTCATCAGATCATGCAGGAGTATTTGCAAAATATTTAATTGAAGTCGAAATGGGGATTGCTGTTTCTTCCTCTGCTCCATCCGTTTTCAGCATTTATAACCAAAGTGTTAAGTTGGATAAAGCTTTGGTGATTGTTATTTCACAGTCTGGTAGTAGCCCTGATATTATTGCTCAAACCAAGGCAGCTAAAGCGAGCGGCGCATTAACTATAGCATTGGTTAATACCCCCAATTCACCACTTAGCACAGTGGTCGATGCCGAATTACCTTTACGGGCAGGACAAGAACTCGCCATCGCAGCCACAAAAAGTTACCTAGCAACTTTAAGTGCCCTACTCCAGCTGATCGCATACTGGAAACAAGATACTGTATTACTAGAATCGTTAAATCATCTGCCACAACAATTAACAGCAGCCATCGAGGCAGACGCTAAATTATCCCATGACTTTGTCGCTAAACTCTCCCATCTTGTGGTACTAGGTAGAGGTTTTGGTTACGCTGTCAGCCGAGAAATCGCTCTAAAACTAAAAGAAGTATGTGGCATTCATGCGGAAGCCTTTAGCAGCGCAGAATTTTTACATGGCCCAGTCACTTTAGTAGAGAAGTCACTTTCTATCATAGATGTAGCTGTTGATGATGAATCTCAACAAGCACATCAAGAAATTATGGCCGATGTAAATAGTAGAGGCTCTTGTACATTAAATATAAGATTAACAGTTGATAATACGCATCCTAGATGTATGCCACTTATTATATTACAACGTTTTTATTTAGACATTGAATTTATTGCACGACAAATGAGGCTTGATCCCGATAGCCCAGCGGGCCTGAAAAAAGTGACTAAAACCCTATAGAGGAAGTACCCATGCGTTATTTTGCACCACAATTATTTGATGGGAATAACATAAAAAACAATCAAGTGATGACCATCAAAAATGGCTCCATTATATCCGTAGAAGATGGATTAGCCGAGTCAGCTGATATTCAACTAACAGGTTTAGTTGCCCCCGGCTTTATTGATGTACAGGTTAATGGCGGTGGAGGAGTGTTGTTTAATAATCAACCTACTGTTGGGGCACTACAAATAATAAGCCAAGCTCACCAACAATTTGGTACTACCGGTATGTTGCCCACATTAATCACCGACAAGATTGCCACTATGAGTTTGGCTACTAATGCCATTCAACAAGCGATAGCAGAAAAAACACCGGGAATTTTGGGAGTGCATTTTGAAGGGCCACATTTAAGTCAACCGAAAAAAGGTATTCATCCAGAGCAACATATTAGGCATATCACAGATCAAGAACTAGCCTTATTTTTACGCCATGATCTAGGCACGGTTTGTGTCACTTTAGCCCCTGAAAATGTACCTTGTGACATTATTCAAGAACTGGTTAAGTCCAATGTAAAAGTCTGCTTGGGCCATTCAAATGCCACAGTAGAACAAACACAAGCAGCCATATCAGTTGGGGCACAAGGTTTTACCCATTTATTTAATGCCATGTCACCACTGCAAAGCAGAGCAGCAGGAATGGTTGGCGCAGCACTGTTAGATAACAACACTTACTGCGGTTTAATTGTCGACCATGAACATGTTGATATAGCTAGCTGTCAGCTTGCCATTAAATGTAAAACAGCCAACAAAATAATGTTAGTCACAGATGCAATGTCACATGTGGGCAGCGATCAAGTCGCTCTTGAATTTAGTGATATGAATATTAGCCGTGAAGGCAATAGATTGACTATTGAAGGTGGCAGGTTAGCCGGTTCAGCTCTAGATATGGCGACAGCAGTTAAGCATACAATTGAAGATTTACATTGTTCAAAAGAGCAAGCACTTATAATGGCATCTAGCACCCCCGCAAACTTTCTAGGTAAACAGCAACAAAAAGGCTATTTAACTGAAAACTTTGATGCTGATTGGGTGGTATTGAACCATGATTTTACAGTCCGAGAAACATTCATCGCTGGCAACAAAGTATACTAACAAAACGAAATAACAACAAAAAGGTGAGTTATGCAAGCTATCAATCCTTCTAACACTAAACCCAGTGCCCTTATGCCTATGTTGATCATAGGTATGCTGTTTTTTATATTTGGCTTTGTCACTTGGTTAAATGGTGCATTGATCCCCTTTTTACAAATTGTATGTGAACTCACAGAAAGCCAAGCACTTTTGGTGGCATTTTCATTTTACATTGCTTATGTCGTTATGGCCCTCCCTATGTCTTGGGTTTTAGACCAAACGGGTTATAAAAAAGCCATGAGTTTAGGGTTAGGTTTAATTGCCTTGGGTTGTTTATTATTTATACCTGCTTCATATAGCCACGAATTTAGTGTGTTCTTAATAGCCCAATTCATAGTAGGTACAGGTCTCACAATATTACAAACAGCTTCCAACCCTTATATTGTAAAAATTGGCCCTCAAGAAACCGCAGCTGTACGTATATCTATTATGGGATTATTAAACAAGTTTGCTGGATTTTTAGCGCCCATTGTTTTTACTGCGTTAGTTTTAGGCGAGTTTTCCCAAGTTAATGCTCAGTCTATCGCGGCTTTATCTGAAGCAGACAAAGCCATACAAATATCGGCTTTAGCGGATGGTTTAGTTAAACCTTATGCTGCCATGGCCGCAGTATTATTAGTATTAGCCGTGTTATTAAACTTTTCATCATTACCTGATTTAGTACTAGATAAGCCTAATTCAGAAAAAGAAGCGTCGAAAAAATTAATGGCTTATCCGCAACTAATCTTAGGGGTGTTTGCCTTGTTTTTATATGTCGGAGTAGAAGTTATAGCCGGTGACACTATTGGTTTATTCGGCTCTCAGTTAGGATTAGAAAATGCCACTTCATTAACGTCCTACACTATGGCATTTATGGTCTTAGGTTATTTATTAGGGCTAGTGATTATTCCCCGTTTTGTTGACCAAGCTCAAGCATTATCGAGATCTGCAATATTAGGCTTAATCCTTAGTCTAGCTATAGTATTCTCTGACAGTCAATCAACACAAGTTTCAGCTATTTTGTGGGGATGGATGGGCTTAGGTTTACTGCCTGACACTATCACCTTAATTGCTATATTAGGTTTTGCTAATGCGCTAGTTTGGCCTGCAATTTGGCCACTTGCACTAGATGGATTGTATAGTTTAACAGCAAGAGGCTCAGCACTTCTCATAATGGGTATTTCAGGTGGAGCGATTTTGCCTATGGTATATGGTTTGCTAGCCGAACATTTTAGTAGTCATTCAGCATATTGGATGATGTTACCTTGTTATGGATTCATTTTATTTTATGCTATTAAAGGCCATAAGATGCGAGCTTGGAAAAGAGATTAAACTGCAAAAACATTATTCACTACGGGAATCATATACTCTCGTGGTTAAGGTATTTCTCTGTTCACACTTTCTAGATATCTAAAATACTTTTAACAAAAGGAATAGTCAGTTTACGCTGTTGCTGTAATGATTTTTCATCTAGCAAATCAAGGGAATTAATTAATGCAGACATATCTCTTTGCCAATGATTCACTAAAAATTTAGCGACGTCTTTGGACATATTCATACCACGTAGTTCAGCCCGTACAATCAATGCCTGTTGTCTTTGTTCGTCTGTCAAAGACATAAGTTGAAAGCTAATCCCCCAAGACAAACGAGATAATAAGTCTGGTAATGTTATTGGTAATAATTGTGCAGGTTGATTACCTGTCATCACCAAACAGCCTGTATTTTTTTCTTTCACACGATTAATCAAATCAAATAACGCGACTTGCCAATCAGCACAATCTTGAAGTTGCTGAACATCATCTAAGCAAATAATCGAATAATGTTCCAAGCCTAATAAAACCTCAGGAGTCAAATCTGCTTTTTCTTCGAAGCTAAGGTAAATACAACTCACCTTCTCTATTTCTGCTTGATGACAAATTGCGTACAACAAATGGCTTTTACCCACTTCCTGATCACTAAAAATGTAATTCAACCAATGTTCTAATCGATTATGTTTTAGTTGTTCAAATAATTGGGTTAGATGACCACACACTTGAGTGTTCTGCCCTTCTACATAACTATCAAATGTTTCAGTTTCTTTAATTGTCACTGGCAGTGATAATTGACTACTTACTTCGCCCAAGTGAACTCCGATTCATACATGGCCTGACCATATTCATCTAAAATGGGTTTAACCTTGTTATCTAAACTAAAGGCATTCTGTAAATCACTAAATTCTCCTAATAAATCTAACTCAAAGGTTGCTCTGGCACCTTTTTGTTTAATTAGGCTGGCGCTATTTACCACACTGAGGTTTTCTAGAAATACCGATACATCCACATAATCTTGTAAGCTGTTGATATTATTAATCACAATTTCGACCTTACGTTTTGAAGAATGTAGGTTATTTAAATCAATAGAGTATTTGTCAGATAATTGATCAGCCAATATATCCACTAATTTAATACCTAGCTGTTCGATTGAATCTGATTGAACTTGCCCAGCTAATAGTTTACCACTTTCAATAGTTGTCCAATCTGCGTACCAAATGTTAGACGTTAATGACAAAGGAGCCTGTTTTTCTGTTTCGCTAAGCACTTGTGCCGCAGGATAAATACGAGCCGAAATAATTGATTTCACCCCATAACGTTCACTGGCCCGAGCAATTTGCTGACTAAATCCTCCCCAGATATCATAAACCGTTAATTGCTGCACATCATCTAGATCCCATAACGGATAAACTAGCTGTATTGCTCTGGTTTTAGCTTGGACTTCTAATTGAGCAAATAACCTCGGCTGACTATCTGCTGTGACTATAGCTCTAGATGTACTGTCTGAGGTTTGGATAGCTAACCACACTATACTATCCGGTCTTCTTTTATCCCAAATAGGAAGCCCCGCGTTTCTAATTAAATTTTCTACTCGCTCTCGATCAAAGCTAATTAGAATATAAAGTTGTCCCTGCTCATTTTCATATCGGTAAGAATGAACTAAACGTTTAGCACCAACTATTCCTTTACGGATCTGGGGATTTTTCAGAACATCAGTTTTACCTCTGACTTTAATCAAAACTTGTTTTAGCCCTTGTTTAAAAGCATTAGTTTGATTGTTATCAGATTGATCAATTACCGCAATTTTAGTATCAAATAGATCATGAATAACCGCAGCGTTCGCTTTATGACAGCTACAGATCACTATAAATACTAATAACGTAAGACTAACGGAGTAAAATTTTATTGGCATCGGTGCCAATTCTCCCTAAACAGGATGAACAAAAAGGCTATTGTCAGTTATTTAACGAAAAAATTCATCAATTGTTTGTAATTAAACAACTTATATCTTGAATTATGCCCCTGTGTCAGCAGATTAACTGGCAGATCCTGTTGAACAGCTCATCCTGCAATCAATTTTTTGTATAAAAAACCAGCAAAGTTAACATCTAATTACCAATCCGATTATAAAGCTACTGATCTTGTTGGTATTCCTCAAGCAAGCTGCTAAAATCTGCGCTCTTTTTTTGTGGCCAATTGAGGTAAAGACGTGAGCGACAACAATTCATCATTAAGTTATAAAGACGCTGGGGTCGACATAGACGCAGGCAATCAATTAGTCGAGCGAATTAAATCGGTCACAAAAAAGACCCATAGACCTGAAGTTAAAGGTGGTCTAGGTGGCTTTGGTGCATTATGTTCTTTACCTGAAAAGTACAAAAAACCGTTATTAGTTTCTGGTACCGATGGTGTCGGTACAAAATTACGACTAGCAATGGATCTTAAACAACATGGCGGTATCGGCATAGATTTAGTGGCTATGTGTGTTAACGACCTTATTGTTCAAGGTGCAGAGCCTTTATTTTTCTTAGATTATTATGCAACGGGTAAACTCAATGTTGATACAGCAACAGAGGTTGTTACAGGCATAGGTAAAGGTTGTGAGTTATCAGGTTGTGCTCTTATTGGTGGTGAAACCGCTGAAATGCCAGGTATGTATCACGGTGAAGATTACGACGTTGCAGGTTTTTGTGTCGGTGTGGTAGAAGCTGATGACGTTATAGACGGCTCAAAAGTTGCTCACGGTGATACCCTTATCGCATTAGGTTCTTCTGGTCCCCACTCAAATGGTTATTCTTTAGTTCGCAAAATAATTGAAGTATCAGGTAGTGATACAAGTGAAATATTTGAAGGCAAACCTTTATCTGATCATTTACTTGAACCTACCCGCATTTATGTAAAATCCGTACTTGAATTGTTAGCACAAATTGAAGTCCATGCAATCTCCCATATTACTGGTGGTGGTTTCTGGGAAAATATTCCACGAGTGTTACCTAAAGGCACTAAAGCTGTGATCGATGGCAGTAGTTGGCAATGGCCTGGTATATTCAATTGGCTTCAAGAAAAAGGTAATGTCACTACCCATGAAATGTACCGTACATTTAACTGTGGTGTAGGCTTAATTATTGCACTTCCTGCAGACAAAGCAGCCCAAGCTGTTGAGATATTAAATAAGCTAGGCGAGAACGCCTGGGTTATTGGAAAAATTGAAAATAGTGACTCAGAACAACAGGTAGAGATTAACTAAGTGAGTAAATTAACTCCTGAAAAGTCTATTGTTGTTTTAGTATCAGGTGATGGCTCGAATCTTCAAGCCATTATCGATCAAATCAGCCAAGGTAAAATAAACGGTAAGATCATAGCTGTCATTGCCAATAAAGAAAATGCTTACGGCTTAATTCGCGCTAAAGAATCTAACATTCCGGCCATTTTTATTGATCATAAAAGTTTTACTAGCCGTGAAGATTATGATGCCGAACTAATGAACAACATAGATAATTTTTCTCCCGATTTAATTGTGTTAGCTGGCTTTATGCGAATACTGACGTCAGAGTTTGTCGAACATTATCATGGGCGCATGTTGAACATTCATCCATCTTTGTTGCCTAAGTATAAAGGATTAGATACTCATCAACGCGCAATTGCTGCAGGAGATAGAGAACACGGTGCCTCAGTACATTTTGTTACACCAGAACTTGACGGTGGACCAGTTGTATTACAATCTAAGGTACCGATATTTGAACAGCAAGATGCTGACGAATTAGCAGAAAGAGTGAAACAACAAGAAAGACAAATGTACCCTCTTGTGGTTAGCTGGTTTTGTGCTGGTAGATTAAAAATGGCAAATAATAAGGCAATGTTGGATGATAAAGTACTCTCTGAAATGGGTTATGCTATTGGCTAAACTTAAGGTGTTTGGATTAATTACCTTATTTATCTTAACATCTACCAGTAGTTTTGCAGCAAACACAGCTACTCCAACTTTAAAAAATTTTAAAGCTGAATATTCAGCCTATCGATTTGGTCGTGATCTTGGAGAAGCTAGTCTGACATTAACTAGCTTAGAAGATAACCTGTACCAACTAGATTACCATTCAAAAGTATCTGCTTTTTTCCTATCTGATGAACGCACTGAAAATAGTACTTTCTCCTTTGAGTCTGGTCAAATTACGCCACAAATGTATCTGTATACACGCACAGGTACAGGCTCTGACAAAAAAACCTCAGTACAATTTACTGACTCTCAAATCAAAATAAACAATAGTCCCCCTATCGATTGGGAGGGACAATTAGATAATCAACTTTACCGCCTAGATGTACAATTAAAACTGGCCGCCGGTCATAAAAGTTTTTCTTACGACTTAATCAATAGTCGTGGTCAAGAAAGACATTACGACTTAAAAGTGGTAGGTAAAGAAATGATCAATGTTCCTTTTGGTGCGATCGAAGCTATCAAGGTCATATTTGAACGAAAAAATTCAACTCGTAAAACATGGGCTTGGTTTTCCCCTAAACTTAATTACCAATTAGTCATGCTTCAACAATTTAAAGATGGTGATGAACAAGGTGAATTACGTTTAAAAAGTATCACTTTCAGCGATAAGTAAAGCGTTAGAAGTTTTAACACAAACTTATTAATAGTGCGCTACGCGTCCCCCACATCTTATCTGAATGAATCCTGTTTGTTCTTATATTTGCTGTATTTAACAAAGAGCATGCAATACCCCATCCCATTAGCACCATCAAAATCTACTAGTGCATTCTAAGACTTCACTTTTTAAAGTGAATGGGAATAATAAAAAACTGCATAATTTATCTACTCAATATTCTTGATCTTTGCTAAACATAGAGATAACGTTAGCTTTCTGGTCTGACCTCCAAAGGAGTTATTATGCAAGTACTTAGTTGGCTATTATTTGTCACTTTAACATTAGGTGTAGTGAGTTATTTTCGTATGAAGCTATTTAATGCTTCAATTGCTGTTTTTTGTTTATTTTTAATTGGCCATATATTTGGCTTCGTTGGGCAGTGGACCTGGGCGGCATTTTTAATTATTGCTGTGCCATTAAATATCGAGTCGATCCGCAAGAAATATATTAGCTCTCCTATTCTGAAACTTTACAAACAAATCATGCCCGAAATGTCGAGTACGGAAAAAGACGCAATAGACGCCGGTACTGTTTGGTGGGACGGAGAATTATTCAGCGGTAATCCCAATTGGCAAACATTACATAATATACCTCAAGCCCGACTCACCGCTGAGGAACAAGCTTTTTTAGACGGTCCTGTAGAACAAGTTTGTGGCATGAATGATGATTGGCATGTCACTCACAAAGAAACTGATTTATCAGCCGAAGTCTGGCAGTTTTTAAAAGATAATAAATTTTTCGCCATGATCATCAAAAAAGAATATGGCGGTCTCGATTTTTCAGCTTATGCACAGTCTCGGGTGTTACAAAAACTTGCCGGTACTAGTGCTGTATTATCTAGCACTGTAGGGGTACCAAACTCCTTAGGGCCTGGCGAATTATTACAACTTTATGGTACCAAAGAGCAGCAAGATCATTATTTACCTAGATTAGTTACGGGTGAAGAAATCCCTTGTTTTGCCCTAACGGGCCCTGAAGCAGGCTCTGACGCTGGCTCCTTACCTGACACAGGTATTGTTTGCAAAGGTGATTGGAACGGTGAAGAAATATTAGGCATGAAGCTAACCTTTGATAAAAGGTACATTACTCTGGCCCCCGTTGCTACTGTCATAGGTTTAGCCTTCAAAATGTATGATCCAGATGGGCTGCTAGGCGAACAAAAAGAATTAGGTATTACCTGTGCATTATTACCAAGAGATACCGAAGGTGTTGATATAGGCAATCGCCACTTTCCTCTTAATGTACCTTTTCAAAATGGACCTATTCGAGGTAAAGACATTTTTGTACCTTTGGATTACATTATTGGCGGCCCAGAGATGATTGGTCATGGATGGCGTATGTTAGTAGAGTGCCTATCTGTAGGGCGTGTTATTACTTTGCCTTCAACCTCTGCCGGCGGGGCAAAAACCATAGCCCTTGCAACAGGTGCTTATGCACGTATCCGTAGACAGTTCAAACTGCCAATCGCTAAAATGGAAGGTATTGAAGAAAAACTAGGAAGTATCGGCGCCAACGCTTATTTAATGGATGCTGTCACATCATTGTCTACTAAAGCTGTCGACTTAGGCGAAAAACCTTCTGTGATATCGGCAATTTGTAAATACCACTTAACCGAAAAAATGCGTCAACTTGTCTCTGATTCTATGGATATTCATGGCGGTAAAGGCATTATGCTTGGGCCAAATAATTATCTAGGTCGAGGCTACCAAGGTGCGCCCATTGCTATAACGGTAGAAGGCGCTAACATACTCACTAGAAACATGATGATTTATGGGCAAGGTGCCATGCGTTGTCATCCCTATGTATTAGCTGAACTAACAGCTGCTAGTCATGAAAACGAGGGTGAAAGTTTAGAACAATTTGATCAAGCTGTTTTCGGGCATATAGGTTTTGCCATTAGTAACTTCTTCCGCAGTATTTGGTTTTCCCTTAGTGGTGCTTGTTTAGCTCATGCTCCATTTATGGATGATACCAAAGGATATTATCGTTCTATGCAGCGTTATAGTTCAAATATGGCTTTATTGTCTGATGTAGCTATGGCAACTCTTGGTGGCGACTTAAAACGTCGTGAAAGAGTCTCAGCTCGTTTAGGCGATGTCCTCAGTTACCTTTACTTAGCTTCCTGTGTGTTAAAACGTTTTGACGATGAAGGACGCCGTAGAGAAGACAGTCCTCTTATGCACTGGGCAATGCAAGATTGTTTATACAAACTCGAAATAGCCCTTGATGAGCTATTAAACAACTTCCCTAATAAATGGCTAGGCAAAGCCCTTAAATTAATCATCATGCCTTTTGGTAAAAAGTATCAACGTCCAAGTGATGAATTAGATCATAAAATTGCCAAGATCCTGCAAACTCCTAACGACGTCAGAACGCGTTTAGGTAAAGGACAATATCTAGCCAGAATCGAAGGCAGTTTACTCGGAGACTTAGAGCTAACCCTG
Source organism: Paraglaciecola sp. L3A3 (assembly GCF_009796765.1). Taxonomy (NCBI): domain Bacteria; kingdom Pseudomonadati; phylum Pseudomonadota; class Gammaproteobacteria; order Alteromonadales; family Alteromonadaceae; genus Paraglaciecola; species Paraglaciecola sp. L3A3. Next base: position 2,235,137 of record NZ_CP047023.1, on the reverse strand, counting down.
GAGAATATTGTTGCCGTTGAACCCATTTACGATTTAATCTGTAAAAAGGCCAACAAACGCCTGCCCTTTACCCAGCTAGATAAATTAGCCGAGCTAGGTTTAGAATTAGCAGTGATTACACAAGAGCAAGCTGATCTATTAATTGAGACTGAAAAAGGTCGGTTACGTACGATTAATGTCGATGATTTTGCCCCAGAAGAATTATTAGGTGGAGTACCTAAGCCAAATAAACCAAAAAGAAAGCCACGGGTAACTAAATCGGTATAAAAAATATAAAAACAAAAAAGCCCTGGAAACAGGGCTTTTTAATATCAGTATCTTTATCGTAATGCTATCTAATCTAAATCTAAACCTTTAAGCAACAACACAGCTTGAGTGCGTGTATTAACATTAAGTCTTCTTAAAATAGCACTAATATGAGCTTTGACTGTGGCTTCAGTAATATTCAAATTATAAGCAATTTGTTTATTCAACAAGCCCTCTTGAACTAGTTTTAACACTTCAGACTGCTTAGGGGTTAATTCACTAATTAAGCGAATTAAATCTAAACCTGAAAGTTCATCATTGTCTTGCAAGACAATGCCATTAGGCAACCATACTTCGCCTTTCATCACTTGCTTTAAAGCTTCGGCTATAACTGATGTTGAGGTGGATTTAGGTATAAAACCTTTAGCACCTAAGGCCATAACTTTACTAATAACCTTTATAGAATCACTGGCGGATACCACCACTACAGGTATGTTAGGGAAATTTTGCAATATATGAATTAAACCATATAAATTTTCACAACCAGGCATGTCTAAATCTAACAAAGCTAAATTTATATCTGTATTGGCCCGTAATGTTGAAATTGTAGAAGCTAAATCATCAGATTCTACAATGTCTACATTTTCAAAAAGTGGTGTTAGTGCCCCAACCAAAGCTTCCCTATAAAGCGGATGATCATCTGCAATTAAAAATTTTACCATTCAATACTCGTCCTATGCAGTAACGGATAATGTTACCTTATTAAAACTATACTAAAGGATTATTGATAAAATTAATAATATATAGTTCAGATCTTACTTATTAAATCTATTTTCAATTAAATCATCTACCACACTTGGATCAGCCAAGGTAGAAGTATCGCCTAATTGTTCATGTTCGTTTGCAGCAATTTTACGTAAGATACGACGCATAATTTTACCAGATCTGGTTTTAGGTAGTCCATTCGTCCATTGTATAAAATCTGGGCTAGCAATGGGGCTTAAGTCATCTCTTACCCACTGACGTATGGCTTTTGTTAATTCCTCAGTGACTTGAGTGCCATCAGTCGGTAACAAGTAAACATAAATCCCCTGCCCTTTAATATCATGAGGATAACCGACAACAGCTGCCTCAGCAACAGCAGGATGGGCCACTAATGAACTTTCGATTTCAGCGGTACCTAAACGATGGCCAGAAACATTCAGTACGTCATCAACACGACCAGTTATCCAAAAGTAACCGTCTTCGTCACGTTTAGCGCCATCACCAGTGAAATAAACGTCGTCATAAGTACTAAAATAAGTTTGAATAAAACGTTCATGATCCCCCCATACACTTCTAGCTTGACCAGGCCAAGAGCCTGTAATCACCAAATTACCTTCCGCTTCTCCGGTTAACTGTTTTCCATCATTTGACATTAAAGCAGGTTTAACCCCAAAAAATGGCTTAGATGCCGATCCCGGTTTTAAATCGGTCACACCAGGTAGTGGAGTTATCATTATGCCACCGGTTTCAGTTTGCCACCATGTATCCATGATTGGGCAAGTTGCATTACCAATTTTTTGATAATACCAATTCCAAGCCTCAGGATTAATGGGTTCGCCCACACTGCCCAAAATACGTAATGTTTCTCGAGTACTATCCTTAATAGGTTCATCTCCTTTTGCCATTAATGCTCTGATGGCCGTTGGAGCGGTATATAAAAGTGTTACCTTATGTTTATCGACAATTTGCCCCATACGTTTTACATCAGGGTATGTAGGTACACCTTCGAACATTAAAGTAGTCGCGCCATTCGCTAAAGGACCATAAACAATATAAGAATGCCCAGTGATCCAGCCGACATCGGCAGCACACCAATAAATGTCTGCAGGTTTACAATCAAATACATATTGGTGAGTCATTGAGGCATACACCATATAACCGCCTGTAGTATGCACGACTCCTTTTGGTGACCCTGTTGAACCCGATGTGTATAATATAAATAACGGGTCTTCTGCATTCATTGGCTCTGGAGCACAGACACTGGACGATTGTTCCACTAGATCATGCCACCAAATATCACAATTTTCAGACCAATCCACCTCGCCACTAGTATTTTTAAATACGATTACTCTTTCAATACAAGCCGCTTCTTTTTTAGCTAGAGCTTTATCTACATTATCTTTTAATGGCACACACTGACCGCCACGACGACCTTGGTCAGCGGTAATCACTACTTTAGCAGCACAATCTTGGATCCGATCAGCTATTGCATGGGGAGAAAAGCCACCAAAAACCACTGAGTGCACAGCACCAATCCTTGCACAGGCTAGCATGGCATAAGCAGCCTCAGGTACCATAGGCATATAAATCACAACCCTATCGCCCTTAACTACCCCTAAACTTTTTAATCCATTGGCTAATTTACATACTTGTTCATGTAATTCACCATAACTAATGTGTTTATCTGTAGCAGGATCATCTCCTTCCCAAATAATGGCTGTTCGTTCGGCGTTGTTGGCTAAGTGCCTATCAATACAGTTGTCACTAGCATTAAGTTGACCATCATAAAACCACTTAATATTGGCATTTTGCTTAGAAAAGTTACTGTCACAAATTTTTGTATAAGGTTTAATCCAATCTAAACGTTGTCCATGTTCGTTCCAAAAATCAGCAGGATTATCTATTGAACTTTGATACATGCTTTCATATTCAGACTTATTTAGATAAGCGGCTTCTTTGGCTTTTTGGCTGACAGGATAGAGTTTTTCTAACATTTTTGTTCAGTTCCTTTTACAATAATTTTCTATATTTTACATAAGGTATAAAACTAAACCCTTATTGGCAAGAATGTAAATTGATTGAAGTGCATTGGACAGGTAGAATTGCCACCAATTTTACACTAGCCACAGTAATGATTATGAACTCAGGTAAAGACGCAATTTATTCACAACCACAACAAGTGGGCTCCTTTGCTTTTGATCAAAATGTAGCCGAAGTATTTCCTGACATGATCCAGCGCTCTGTGCCTGGCTATAGCACCATCGTTGATGCCATTGGTCAACTTTGTGGCCGTCACGCAACTGACAATAGTCAGATCTTCGACTTAGGTAGTGCCTTAGGTGCAGCCAGTTTAGCGGCCAGTAAATATGTGCAAGCAAAAAATTGTCAAATCATAGCGATTGATAATTCAGAGGCCATGGCAAAACGTTGTGAATTACATGTGCAAGCCTATAAATCGTCAACACCTATTAAAGTCATATGCGATGATTTACAAAACATTGAAATCGACAATGCTTCATGTGTCATTATGAATTTTACCTTACAATTTATTGCACCTGAACAAAGGGCAGCTATTATTGCAAAAATTTATGCCGGCCTAAATAAAGGCGGTATTCTTATTTTGTCAGAAAAACTTAAGCATGACAGTCAACAGGGCAATGAATTATTGATTGATCTGCATCATGAGTTTAAACGTCGCAACGGCTACAGCGACTTAGAAATCAGTCAAAAACGCACCGCATTAGAAGATGTGATGCGTACAGATACATTTGAGCAACATCAAACTCGCTTAAAAACAACTGGGTTCACCGATGTAATACGTTGGTTTACCTGCTTTAATTTTTCATCCATGGTGGCGATAAAAGGTTAAAAGATTCGAGATTCGAGATTCGAGCAAAGTATATTCCCCTATATGAAAATATAGATACCTAATATTTATCTTTATCTGTAGCTAGAACCCCGCAGCTCACTACTGCTTTTAAGGAGGCCACTTGGCTGTTACTTGGTTTAACGATTTTTACAAACAGATTGCTGACTCCCCTTTGAGTCATTGGCTTGAAGTATTACCGGCACAAATTGCCCATTGGCAAAAAGAACAGTTACATGGTGACTTTAATAAATGGGTGAAGTTACTCGGTAAATTACCAGCAACTGAGCCTTCTGAAATCAAGCTAAAAGACAAGGTTGAATTTGGCCTAGAGTCAGATATAAACGACTATACTCAAAAACACATCACTGGATTACTTAAACAATTCGCTCCTTGGCGTAAAGGTCCTTTTCACCTACACGGCATCCATATCGATACTGAATGGCGCTCTGATTGGAAATGGGACAGAGTACAACCTCACATTCAATCACTGAAAGATAGATATGTGTTAGATGTAGGATGTGGCAGTGGATATCACATGTGGCGCATGTTAGGTGAAGATGCAAAAATGGTAGTTGGCGCAGATCCGTCGCAACTTTTCTTGATGCAATTTCAGGCAATCAAACATTTTAACTCTGCCGTTAACATTCACCTTTTACCCGTAGGAGTTGAACAACTTCCTGAATTAAAAGCCTTTGATACTGTTTTCTCGATGGGCGTTTTATACCATAGACGTAGCCCCATTGATTTTTTGTATCAATTAAAAAGCCAGTTACGTAAAGGCGGAGAATTAGTGCTGGAAACCTTAGTGGTTGAAGGTGATGAACAAACCGTATTAATGGCGGGTGAAAGATACGCACAAATGCGCAATGTTTGGTACCTCCCCAGCACTGTAGCATTAACAGTATGGATGCAAAGAGTGGGCTTCAAAAATATCAAAGTTGTCGATGTAGCCCATACTTCTGTTCAAGAACAAAGAGCAACAGAATGGATGGACAGCCATTCTTTAGTCGACTTTCTTGACCCGAATGACCACAGTAAAACTATAGAAGGCTACCCTGCTCCTTTAAGAGCAGTGATAGTCGCAGAAGTTTAATATATACATTTACAACTAAATTTAAACAGGGAGTTTTGTTATCAAATTTTATAAAGTATTAGTCGTAATGATCAGTTTGAATCTAATTGGTTGCAGCTTAGGACCTAGCGCAGCCAACCGCTCACATAAAGCTTATATTGCGGGCGAATATGCTGAATCCATAAGATTAGCTAATAGGGCTTTATCAACCTACGAATATGACAAAGAAGAAAAAGCTAACTTACTTTATTTAAAAGCAGATAGTTATGCCAAATTAAATCGCTACACAGATGCTTATGGCATTATTCAATATATATTTAAAACCTATCCAGAAACCGAAGCTTTTTATCGAGCAAAAACCCTAATAACGTCTGTAGCAAAACATTTACAACAAAAACCTATTATTAAGCCGAAAGTGAAACAAAAAACAGTCACTCAGGCTATCTGAAATAATGCTAAATAAATGTCACTTTTTGCTATTCGTTCCATGCTTTTTCTTTAGTACGGTAATAAACGCTCAACAGATTTTAGCTTCTACTGGAACCGTACTTGAAAATATCACTTATGCCACATTTTCCAAAACAAAAGTACAACTGGATTTATATCAACCTCAAACTAAAGGCATCCATCCTGCAATAGTATTAGTACATGGTGGAGGCTGGGTAAATGGCTCTAGAAAAGGTTTCCATCAAATGGCTTTATCTCTTGCCGAACGTGGATATGTGGTAGCAAATATTGATTATAGATTAGCAACTCAGGCTCAATTCCCAGCAGCAGTGCAAGATACAAAAGCCGCTGTCCGTTGGTTACGTCAACATGCAAAACTGTATAATATTGATCCGGGAAAAATAGCTGGGATTGGCGGCTCTGCTGGTGGACATCTAATTGCTATGGCCGCTTTAACCGGCCATAGCAAAAAATTTAGTGATGATTATAATTACCCAGAAATCTCAAGTGAATTACAAGCAGTAATATTAATGGGCGCAGGTGTTGATCAAGTCACTCGTGCCGAAAACGCCAAAAATCAGTATGTAAAAAACTGTGTTATCTTTTTTGCTGGCAGTCTAAAAGATAAACGTGAGGTATACATACAAGGCTCCCCCATTACTCATATTTCGGCCAATGCGCCGCCCATTCTAATGGTTGATGGTGGCCAAGATAATCCTGGCGCTAGGTATGTGGATTTTATTCCTAAGCTGCAAAGATTTGGAATTGAGTACCAATTTAAAGTCATTGCTGACGCGAAACATGGGCAATGGTTGAAAGAAAAATATTTGCATAGTTACGTCAATACGTTTGATACATTTTTACAGGCCCATTTACACTAAAATAAATGGGCTAAATGTTAAAATAAAGGAGTGTTATGCCAAGATAAACGAGATAATTGCTTTTTTATCCGCAACACTTTTTGTATTTTTTACCGCTACCACAAGGACAAATATCATTCCGTCCTGGTAATTTTTCAACTTTCACTGAAGATGTTTTATTCAATAACATTGTCAGTTCTGAGATAGACTCTACAGCCCCTTCACTGTTATCAATACTAATATCGGCATATAACTGTGCATCAGCGACTAACGCCTCAACTACAACTTTGCGAGTTTCATTTGTTACCACTAACTGCAAAGGATATTTTTTACTACCCGAGATACGTGACGCATCACGTTCGTAGCCATATTTAATATGGCTTTGACGGGCATCTTGGCGACCTTTGAAAAAGAATTTGTCTGACATTTAACGATCCAAATTAAGAAATGAGTAGCAAAATAATTAACTATTAATTTAGGCTACATTTGCGCCGCTGAGTCTAACATGCTTATAGATAAGGTGATAAAGAAAGGCAGTACAAAAAACAAATTTTGTCTATACTGCCAACCAAGATAAATCAAAGATTAACTAATGAGTCTCGACTTAAGTCAGAAATGCTTTTAGCACCAGTTAATGTCATTGCGACTCGCATCTCTTTTTCATACAAATCCAGTAAGTTCTCTACACCTGCTTGACCTTGTGCCGCTAAGGCATAAATAAATGAGCGACCAAGCAGAGTACAATCAGCCCCCAAGGCTAACATCCTTACGACGTCTAGTCCTGTTCTGATACCTGAATCAGCAAAAATCTTAATGTCACCTTTGACTGCATCAGCGATATCAGGTAACGCTCTAGCAGACGAAAGAACACCATCTAACTGTCGACCGCCGTGGTTTGACACCACAATCCCGTCAGCACCAAAACTCACGGCATTTTTTGCATCTTCTACATCTAGGATACCCTTAATCACCATAGGACCATCCCAAAAATCTCTTACCCATTCAAGGTCTTTCCATGAAATAGAAGGATCAAAGTTTTCTCCTAACCAACCTATGTAATCTTCAAGCTTGGTGGGCTCACCGCGATAAGTTGAAATATTACCTAAATCATGAGGCTTACCAAAAACGCCCACATCAAACGCCCATTGAGGATGTAACATAGACTGAAATATTCGTCTAACAGCAGCATTAGGACCACTCATACCAGAATGCATATCTCGGTATCTAGCTCCCGGAACTGGCATATCGACAGTAAACACTAAAGTCGTTACCCCTGCAGCTTTAGCTCGTTCTAATACATTTTTCATAAAGCCACGATCTTTAAGTACATAAAGTTGAAACCACATTGGGCGCTCAAGAACAGGAGCTACTTCTTCAATTGGACAAACTGAAACTGTTGACATGATAAAAGGTAGGCCTTTGTTTTCAGCCGCTTTTGCCGCCTGTACCTCACCTCTTCGAGCATACATACCAGTCAAACCTACAGGCGCAAGAGCAATTGGCATAGCTAGTTTTTCGCCGAAAATTTCAGTTTCTAAATTTAGATCTGACATATTATTCAGAATTCTCTGGCGCAATGCGACCTCAGCTAAATCTTCTGTATTACGTTTTAATGTATGCTCACCATATGAGCCTCCATCAATGTAATGAAACAAAAATGGAGGTAGTTTGGCTTTTGCAGCTTTACGGTAATCAGTTGATGCTGAAATAATCATGTTGTCATCCTAAAGTTATGCTCAAATTTACTGTTCAAATGGATTGACAGTTAATACAAGAGTCTTATCTAAGGTAGTTTTCTACCTAATTTAAATATTAAACTAATTTACTGCTTTATTTTTTATGAATAAATAGAAATAATGAAAAACATTATTTCCAAAAACATATTAATCATGCAAGCAAACGATTTAATCCTATTTACCCAGGTGATTGAGCTAGGTAGTTTCAGCAAAGTAGCTGACGCCAACAAGCTGACCAACTCTGTGGTGAGTAAACGCATAGCTCGCTTGGAGAAAGATCTTGGGGTGCAGCTGTTATACCGAACAACACGAAAATTAACCCTCACAGAAGCAGGTAGGATCCTGCTACAAAAAGCGAGAATGGTTCGTCAAACAACCACTGAGGCTTTAGATGCTCTATCAGGGTTTGGTGAAAATATATCTGGTCACATACGTATGTCGGTGCCCACTATTTCAGGTGAATTATTGTTGGCCGATTTAGTGTCTAACTTTTGCAAAACTTATCCCAATATTAATATTGAATTACGCCTTGAAAACAACCTTATTGATTTAGTGGAAGAAGGCATTGATCTAGCTATTCGAACAGCAAAAATGCAAGACTCATCGTTAATCGCTAGCAAAATAATCGATTCATCATGGGTTGTTTGTGCCTCTGCCGAATACTTACTTCATTCTGAAAAATTAGAAGTATTAGCGGATTTAAAACAACACAATTGTTTACGTTATGACTTACAAACGGAAGGCAGCAGTGATTGGCGTTTTATTCAGGGTAAAAAATCATTGTCTGTAGAGGTATCTGGTTCACTTTCTTCAAATAATGCTTTGAGTCTAAAAAAAGCAGCTTTAAACAACAGTGGAATTATTTATGTTCCTAAATGTTCTGTCCATGAAGAATTATTATCTGGCTCATTACAACCAGTCTTAAGTAATTTCACCCCAAGAGTTTTGGGTGTCTATGCCGTTTATCCTTATACTCGACACCAACCGCAAAAAATAAAATTACTGATTGAAGAAATACGCAAAGCTTATCAAAATCTAAGCCATTATTTTATGTTGTAAAATTACGTTAGAAACAAGTTTATTGCACAAATTTTTGTATAAAAAAACCGCTTTAGAAAACTAAAGCGGCATTACCTACAAAACAACAATTATTTTGCGTGTTTTTCACCTAAATATAACCAAGTTTCGACAACCGTATCAGGGTTCAACGACACACTATCTATGCCCTGTTCTACTAACCATTGAGCTAAATCTTCGTGATCAGATGGCCCTTGACCACAAATACCCACATATTTACCGCGTTTTTTGGCTGCTTGAATGGCCATAGCAAGTAAAGCTTTAACAGCTGGATCTCTCTCATCGAACAAATGAGCGATTAGACCTGAATCTCTATCTAAGCCTAAAGTTAATTGAGTTAAATCGTTAGAGCCAATAGAGAAACCATCAAACATATCCAAGAATTGATCGGCCAATAGTGCATTTGATGGTAGTTCACACATCATAATGACTCTTAAACCATTTTCACCTTGCACTAAGCCTTGTTCTGCCAACAAGTCTAAGACTTTACGGCCTTCATCAAGGGTTCGAATAAAAGGGATCATTATCTCAACATTAGTCAGATCCATTTTATTTCTAACTCGTTTAATGGCTTCACACTCTAGTGCAAAACATTCACGAAAATTATCTGAAATATACCGACTTGCTCCACGGAAACCGAGCATTGGATTTTCTTCATCGGGTTCATATTGGTCGCCCCCCACTAAATTGAAATATTCGTTAGACTTAAAGTCAGACATACGAACAATCACTTTTTGCGGATAAAAAGCTGAAGCTATAGTCGAAATACCTTCAACCAATTTTTCAATATAAAACTCAACGGGTGATGCATAGCCAGCGATCATCTCAGTTATTTCAGATTTTAATTCATTTGATTGCTGCTCAAAATTAAGTAAAGCTTTTGGATGAATACCAATCATTCGATTGATAATAAACTCCAATCTAGCCAAACCGACGCCAGCACTAGGCAAACGAGCAAAATCAAATGCTCGGTCAGGGTTACCTACATTCATCATGACTTTTAAAGGCAATTCAGGCATAGAGTCAATATTAGAAGTTACCACATCAAAATCTAACACATCGTCATATATAAAACCCGTATCGCCTTCGGCGCAAGACACAGTAATTTTGTCTCCAGTAGCGATCGAATCAGTAGCATTACCACAACCCACAATTGCAGGTATCCCTAGCTCTCGAGCGATAATTGCCGCATGGCAGGTTCTGCCGCCACGGTTAGTCACTATGGCGGAAGCCTTTTTCATGATGGGCTCCCAATCTGGATCTGTCATATCAGTAACCAAGACATCACCAGGTTGAATCTTGTCCATTTCTTCAACACCGCTAAGTACTTTAGCCATACCTGCGCCAATCTTATGACCGATAGCACGACCTTCACAGACTATTTTAGCTTTACCGTTTAATCTGAAACGCTCAATGACTTGAATATTTTCACGACTGCGCACAGTTTCTGGGCGTGCTTGAACTATATACAGCTTTCCGTCTATACCATCTTTGGCCCATTCAATATCCATTGGACGTTTGTAATGTTTTTCAATAATCACAGCTTGTTTTGCAAGCTCCATTACTTCTTCATCAGTAAGTGAGAATTGACAACTATCAGCAGCATCAATATCAACGATTTCAACTTGTTTTCCATGTTCTAGAGCATCGGAGTAAATCATTTTAGTTAATTTGCTACCCAAGTTTCTGCGCACTACGGCTGGAACGCCTTTTTCTAAAGTCGGTTTATGAACATAAAATTCATCAGGATTTACCGCCCCCTGAACCACCATTTCTCCTAGTCCATATGATGATGTGATAAATACAACATCTTCAAAGCCAGACTCAGTATCAATAGAAAACATCACACCAGAAGAAGCACAGTCACTACGCACCATTCTTTGCACGCCAGCTGATAAAGCGACACCTTTATGGTCATAACCTTGGTGAACTCGATAAGAAATAGCTCGGTCGTTAAATAATGAGGCATAAACATGTTTAATCGCCAACATGACGGCATCATAACCTTTAACGTTTAGGAAGGTTTCTTGCTGCCCTGCGAATGAAGCATCAGGCATATCTTCAGCAGTAGCAGATGACCTTACGGCAAATGAAGCTGCATCCCCAGACTCACCTTGCAGTGTTTCAAAAGCACTTTTAATTTCACTTTCTAACTCAGGTAAAAAAGGCGTCTCGATAATCCAATTACGAATAGTCTCACCGGCTTCTGCCAACGCGGCTATGTCTTCAACATCAAGTGAATCCAATAATTCATGAATACGGTCTTCCAATCCACTTTGTTGCAAAAACACGTTAAACGCATAGGATGTTGTGGCAAATCCACCAGGTACTTGTACACCAGCATTTGCTAAATTCGAAATCATCTCACCCAATGATGCGTTTTTACCACCAACGGTACCGACATCACCCATACCAAGATGCTGATACCATAAAACGTGTTGTTGCATTTTAATTCTCCAAACTGAATTTTAAGGTTGTGTGTATCAAAAAAAATAAATATATGTAGAGTACAGAAGCGTTAAATAGGGATTTATTTATCCTCTTAGATTTAACCTAAATGAATTGTAGAATGAGTCTTTTATGAAAGTAAAATTTAATTCAGTTACGTAATTTAATTACAACATTGTTAAGGAAATGTTAATGATAACAGCGTATTATATATCAGATGGAACAGCCATAACGTCCGAAGTTTTTGGCCATGCACTCCTTAGTTTATTTGAGGTTGAGTTTAATCATGTGACTATTCCATTTGTCGAAACAGTCGAACAAGCGGAAATAGTAAACAAAAAAATATCTGAAAGTTTTCAAGATGACAAACAAAGACCATTAGTGTTTCATACCATAGTCAATTTAGATGTGCGAAAAGTCATTTCCAGATCCATCGGGATTAATTACAACTTTCTTGATCAATTTGTAGCGCCACTAGAAAAAGTTTTAGGTGTTCCAGCCAAACCAGAAAAACATCGAACTCACAGCATTCATGAAAAAACCTATGATATTAGAATCGAAGCTGTCAATTATGCTCTGGCTAACGACGACGGCTCTAATTTAAAGGATTATCATGAAGCTGATATTATTTTGGTAGGCGTGTCTCGCTCAGGTAAAACACCAACTAGCCTATACCTAGCATTACAATACGGAATTAAAGCTGCTAATTACCCTTTCACCGAAGATGATATGGGAGAGATCCTTCGTCTACCCAAAATTCTCAGGCAGTTTAAAAATAAATTATTTGGTCTTACCATTGAAGCACAACGCTTACATCAAATTCGTTCAGAACGAAAAGCGAATAGTCGTTATGCATCTTTACCACAATGTAAAATGGAATTGAGAGAAGTAGAAAATTTATATCGGAAAGAAAAAATTCCTTTTTTAAACAGCACTCATTTTTCTATTGAAGAAATATCAGCCAAAATATTGGCTGAAACAGGATTAAAACGTAAAAATTATTAGGTCTTTTATAACAAAAAACAACAAAACTTGGCCTTTTATCAGCAAAGCCGTAGCGCAAAAAAATAATGATAATATATGGGGAGGAAGAATTAATATTCTCTCCATTTACCCGCAAAATATAAAGTAAAATAAATGTTATCAAATAGTTAACTTAACATGTGTATATGTATGTGAACTTACACATGACTATCAATATGGCTAGACATAAAATATCTAGCTAATATTTGCGGTTAATCACTTGGTTGGTGTTATTTGAATAGAAGAGATATAATTTTATTTAAGCTGTATATTTTCCTATAAACATCTGTAAAATCAAGAAAATATATTTGTTAAAAAATAATACTTACACACTCGATTAATTGTTATCAAGGAAAAAGATTTGAGTACTAAAACCTACCTGTTTAAACAATCAATCAATCGTATGCTACAACTAATTATTGAACTTCCCGCAGGGGAAAATGTTATGGCTAACGATATTGAATTGACAAAATTGTTAAATATTAGCCGTACAACTGTGCGCTCATGTGTTGAGTACTTAAATGAACAAGGCATAGTTAAAAGAGAAGGTCCTAACAAAATAGTATTACGTCAGCCTGAAGAAGCTGATTTCTTTGATATTAAAAACAAAAACTCATCCAAAGATATACAAATAGAAAAATATTTTTTGAATCTGATAAATACTGGACAGTTAGTACCGGGTGACAGATTTTCAGAACTTAGTTTAGCTAAAAACTCTGGTTGTACCACGATTACTGTTCGTGAATTTTTGATTAAATTCTCTAATAATGGTTTGATTGAAAAAATTCCTCGTGGCCGTTGGAAAATGGTGAAATTTGATGAAGAGTTTGCTCGTGAATTAGTTGCATTTAGAGAAATGGTTGAAATGCGTGCGATTACTGAATTATTAAAGTTACCTAAAGACCATCCTGTTTGGCAAGAATTGAAAGAGCTATTAATCAAACATCAAGAAGTCAGCCATGATATGGAAAATCGCTATATGGAATTTCCAGACTTAGATCGTGCCTTACACCTTATTATCTTAAAAAGTGCTCACAACAGATTTACTCAACAATTTTTTGATATTGTTTCTTTTGTTTGTCACTACCATTATCAATGGGATAAGACAGGTGAAATTGAACGGTTTACAGTCGCTATAAATGAACATATCGATTTATTAAACAACTTAATAACCTACAATAATGCAGGTGCCATAATGAGCTTGGAGAGACATTTACAAACAGCAGAAACCACATTGTTACGCTGCGTGCACGGATTAGAAAAATAAAGTCTCCATCCCCTACTTAATCACTCATTGAAGTTTTTGGCAACAAAGCGAGTTTAAATAAACTGACTTTGTTGCCTAACGTTATTTAACCTGAACTCGGGTTAATAAGTGTGTATTAATTAAATTTATACTTAAAATTCAGCGGGTTGAAAACGCGCATTCGTTTGGGTTGACATCCCCCTTACTCGATGACGAAAATTTTGTGGATAGCAAGGCGGATTGTCGTACGCATTAGCTGGCTATTTTAGAAGATCCAACGCCGCTAGGCGCAAAAAGAGCGTTATTGAGAGGCTCGGCTTATCCAGTACTCAGGTTATTTACCATCCCCCATATTGAACATATTTAACTTCTTCGCTTTTGCCAACAGCCCATCGACCACGATGGGGAAATAATGTCCGGTCGACCGTTTCACTATTAGTTTCATCCAGTAATGGTAGCAAAGCGCGGTCATCTGACGTTTGCATAGTAACAGGTAAACTCACACCAGCTAGATCAACAAAGTTTTATATTTACAACTTATTTCATACTCAAAATATCAAGAATAACAAAAACATGCTAATTTTCGTGCTCTAAATAGAAATATTACAGATTAAGTTTACAAGCCCTTCAACGTTTGATATACAGAACATTACATTAAATATAAATCATTATTTATTTAATAATCGGTGAAAAAATCATGAACGATCGTACTAAAATAACGAAACCAATTCGGCTAGATAGTCATAGGTTAGTTTGGCAACATGGTCCTGACTATTATAATTGGCTGACAGAAGATATGTATCAAGCGCCTGTTAATATTCAAGCGGAAAAACTAATAAAACGAAACCATTTACCAGGAATTTCAAAGATAATATTGGTTCAAGCTGTCGCCAATATTGAACAAACAAAATACTTATTGCGACTGGCACATTTAAACGACTCCATAGTTGGTGTGATAGCCTGCATAGATATGTATTCACCTGATGCAATTAGAGATATTGCCAGACTGGCAATTGACCCATACTTCAAAGGAATTAGACCTAAACTACAAAATTCTGCAGAATCCGATTGGATGTTGGCTGCCAAATTTGAGCCGATATTTAATTGTTTATCAAATTTTGGGTTGAGTTTCGATGCTTTAGTGAAACCTCGGCATCTCGAGGCTTTGTTAGTGATAATCAATCGTTTTCCTGAACTTAAAATTGCCATTGATCATATAGTGAAACCAAATGTCACAATGAGACATTTTGAAACGTGGGCAGAAAACATTTTTCAAATATCAAGCCATAGCCATGTATTTTGTAAGCTAACGGGATTAATAGAAGGCTCACATCACAATGCTAACTTAGAGCCGGTAATACCTTATATGCAGCATTTAATAGAAAGTTTCGGTGCGAAAAAATTGATGTGGGGAAGCGATTGGTCTGTGCTTAATCTAGCAACAGATTACAAACAATGGCTTGGTCTCACCGAAGCATTTTTATCATCAATGACTGAAGATGAAAAACACAATATTTGGTCACTTGCGGCAAGTGATTTTTATAATATAAAACACGACATATTAAAACCACAACATCTAATGGAAGCCTGCTAATACCAATTCGCATTGATAAGTTGCGATTCAGCGAGAGTTTAAATGCGCTTAATCAAGGCGCTTGAATGAAGGAATAGTGGGTCTATTTTGAGTTCGAGCAACACAGGGTAAGCGCATTTAAAACTCGCCTGAAAGTAATGCCCCAGCGGCTTTCCCCCTGCGTTCTTGGTATTTAAAAGCGAACAACCATTCCTTTATTGTTCAAAAACCGCTGGAAGTATTCTCAGTGATAACTTATCAATATGGATTGGTATAAGTAGCAAACATAAATTGGCATGTTAATAATATAAACTTAAGGCTCTTATGCAACGTATTGATACTCACCACCATATATGGAAATTGTCTCGAAATGACTATCACTGGTTAACACCTAAATTAGATGTGTTATATCGGGACTATTTAATTAATGATATTGAGCCAATTTTAGAAAAAACAAACATAATAAAAACAGTATTAGTTCAAGCTGCTGATAGTTTAAATGAAACATACTTTATGTTAGATATTGCATCTAAACACGCTAAGATTGCTGGTGTAATTGGTTGGATAGACATGTTAGCTGAGGATGCGTTGGCTCAATTACAAAAATTAAGTATTCAGCCAAAATTCAAAGGCATTCGGCCCATGCTCCAGGACATTTCTGATCCAGCATGGATGTTAAATGATAAGTTAACACCAATTTTTCAGGCACTTATCACTCACAACCTTATTTTTGAAGCATTAGTAAAAACTGAGCACCTGCCTTATTTAAAGCAATTATTAGAGCGCCACCCTAAATTAAAGGTTGTGATAAATCATGGAGCTAAACCGAATATAAGCTCACAGAAAACGAAAGACTGGCATACATGGATAAAAGCCATAGCCGAAAACCACCCTGTATTTTGCAAATTATCTGGCTTAGTAACCGAAGCTCAACAACCAGTAAAATACACAGACATATCACCCTATATGACACATATTCTTCATAGTTTTGGCGCCGAGCGCATTATGTTTGGTAGTGACTGGCCTGTTATAAATTTAGCTTCTGATTATTCTACTTGGATAAAGTATGTGGAACGATTTGTCGCTCCGCTCAGTTTGCAACAACAAAAGGCTATTTGGTACGATAATGCAAAGCAGTTTTATCAACTTTAGTTCTAGGGGCTGTTGTTCTTTAGTGTATGAATTTTGTTCAAAAGCCCCTAGTGAACTAAAATAAAATTTACTTTATGGAATACTAGGACCGACCTAAGTATACTAACCTCAACAATTTACGACTCGAATATAAGTTAATAATGGAAGAAAAAAATAAAAAACGCAGCTATTCAGCACCTGCGTTAGAAAAAGGTTTTGAAATTCTAGAGCTATTAGCAGAAGTTCAAGAACCTATGTCGCTAACTCAAATATCCACCACTTTAAATCGCTCTAAAAGTGAAATTTATCGCATGGTTGCGGCTTTAGAGACTCGGGGATATTTGGCCAGAAATGAAGGTGGCGATTTCTTCCATATCACTAATAAGTTGTTTGATTTGGGAATGAAAGTCCCTCCTGTAGGCACGTTAGTAGAGGCTGCATTTCCAATCATGCACAAATTATCTGCTGAGATAATGCAATCGTGTCATATTGCCGTTGCCAACCAACAACGTATGGTTGTAATTGCTCGTGTTCAAAGTCCTGCTATTGTTAGTTTATCAGTTCGGGTAGGACATCACTTAGAATTATTTAAAACAGGCTCAGGACGGGTTTTATTGTCTTATATGCCTGAAAATGTTAGAGAACAATCGTTGCAAGATTTTGCAAAAACTGATGAAGAATTCAATCGAGAAGAGTGTGAAACACTGATCGGTAGAATTTTGAGTAAAGGTCATGCAAGATCTAAAAGCCCAATTGTCACAGGACTAACTGATTTATCATTTCCTATATTTTTAGGTCATACAAAAGAAGTCATTGCCTGTCTGACTGTACCTTTTATAGAAGAAAAAGGCATTTCATTGAGCCTTGCCAAAACCGAAGCCCATGTGAAAAAAGCCGCTGCTGAGCTTTCTGTTATGGCACAAACTTATAGTGGTTTTTAACCGTCTATAAACTCAATCGCCTAGTCAGTAAAAAAGGTCAAATTCGTTTCGAATTTGACCTTTTTTGTTTAAAACAATCAGTCCTTGCATTTTATAACAATTCCATTAAATAACTATGCACTCAACGAGAACTTATTTGAGTTGGTATTGGTAAAATCAATGTTCTTCAAGGCAAAAAATATTAGTGACTGCTTGCCATTTCCCTGCATTAGGTTCGTTAGGATCGACTTTCTGAAACTTTTCCATCAAACGCTCCCACGCTTGGATTTTTTCATTATTAAAGTCTGCTTTAGCTTTTTTCTCAAAGCTAAAAGATTCAGTGACTTCAATCACCATGATCAACAACAAATCTTGTCTAAAAATTTTCATCGATATAATTTCGGAATTTTTAATACTATCAATGACCTCAGGCCAGACTTTACCTGGCTTATGATAATCTTCATATTCTTGAATAAGCTCAGCGTCATCTCGTAAATTAAGTGTTAAGCAATGTGTTTTACTCATGTTTAAGCCTTTTTATTATGAATGTAATTAACTCTAAATCCATATGTAGCAATCACCACAAAACAAATTAGAGGTAGTACAAACGAAGTTTGTACTGATGGAATAGAGTTAATAATAGGTTGAGCATCGATTAGTGCCGCTTGTAATGGTGGCATTAAAGCCCCACCCACTATCGCCATCACCAATCCAGCGGATGCTAAACTTGCGTCGTCGCCCATATCTTGTAGTGCCAACCCATAGATAGTGGGGAACATCAAAGACATAGCAGCCGACACACCAATTAAACTATATAAACCAGCAAAACCTGTTAAAAATATTGCGCCTAAAATAAAACCAATGCCACAAGCGGCCAATATCATTAATAAATGACCCGGTTTAAAAAATCCAAGTAAGAATGTGCAGATAAAACGACTTGCTAAGAAAAGACTCATAGCGACTATATTGTAACCCTGAGCTTCTGCTGAGGTTAACCCCACCACTGTCATGCCGTAATGGATAATAAAGGTCCAGCACATGATTTGTGCTCCTACATAAAACGCTTGGGCAATCACCCCTTCTATATATCTATTATTATTTTTCAGACGTATAAATGTTTCTTTTAGCTCACCGAGGGTTAATGGATTCTGCTGAGACATAGTTTTTGGTAATTTAAAAAATAAATAAACAAAAAATAAAATGGTGACTATTGTCGCTATTGCCACATAAGGACCGCGAACAGTAATTAAGTCAGCAGCTTGCATTGCTTGGTGGGCGACAGGATCAGCGGCTGCAAAATCATGTAATGCTTGAGTTAACTTTCCATCCACCATTGAAGGTAACATATCTTTATACTCGGGATGAGCAAGTTTTTCAGCTTGCCTAAATTCTTCAACTTGTAACTTATTTAAAATCAAGGTCGAGGCAACAAACATGCCCGTTAAAGAACCGATTGGGTTAAATGCCTGAGCTAAATTAAGTCGCCTAGTTGCAGTATCCTTGTGTCCCATAGATAGAATATAAGGGTTAGCAGTAGTTTCTAATAAGGCTAGACCACAGGTTAAAATACAAAGGGCCGCTAAAAAGTAATAAAACTCCATATATACGCTAGCGGGAATAAACAAGATTGCGCCAACTGCATATAAAGCAAGCCCTAGCAAGATCCCCGCTTTATAGGAAAAGCTCCTAATAAAAATAGCGGCCGGTATTGCCATCACCCCATACCCTAAATAAAACGCAAATTGCACCATGCTACTTTGGGCATTACTAATTAGAAATATATCTTTAAAAGCTTTTACCAAAGGATTAGTCACATCATTTGCAAACCCCCATAACGGAAACAGCATTGCAATTAATATAAATGGCAGCAGCATTCCTGTTTCTAATAGTGGCGGTTTATTTAAATGGGATGTTGATGGCATAGAAGATTCAACAATTTTAGACATATTTATCTCTCATATTTTAAGTACTAACTAAGCTAAGCAAAATTCAGCCAAGCTATTGTCCTATAGTTGGTTATTATTGATTAAGTAAATAATCACACAAAAGTTTTATATATTCAATAATGAATCATATTTAAAACACTTTTGTATGTATTACAATAAAAAAAATAGATATAAAAATTAGTTAATTAGATAAAATTGAACGGTTAATAGGAAGAATATATATTGACTTAATCCTTCAGACAAAATATATTTTAAATATTAAATTTTACATTAAATATAAAACACTGGGAGTTAGGACAAGCGTTATGTATTCAAAATTTGTCTTAGTAAATAAAGCAGATAATGTTTTGATTTGTTGTCAGCCAGTAAAACCTGGCGAAGTAGTCGTTATTGAAAACCTAGAATATACAATGACTACATCAATTGATGTAGGTCATAAAATTGCTAGAACCGCAATAAGCAAGCAACAAAAGGTAATCAGGTATGGGGTTCCAATTGGATCTGCCATCATAGATATTAAAGCTGGCGAACATGTTCATATGCATAATATGAAAAGTGACTATATACCTAGTCACACCAGACACGCCAAGGCTGGAGAATAAAATGCAAGGTTATTTAAGGAAGGACGGCAAGAAAGGCATTAGAAACACTGTAGTTGTCGCGTATTTGGTTGAATGTGCCCATCATGTGGCAAGAAATATCGTGTCAAAAATAGACCATGAAGATGTACAGCTAATTGGTTTTCCAGGTTGTTACCCTAATGAATATTCGCTACATATGATGGAAACACTTTGTACTCATGCCAATGTAGGTGGTGTGGTACTTGTTTCATTAGGTTGCGAAGGATTTAATAGGGAGCAACTTGCAGCAACAATAACAAGTAGTGGCCGCCCTGTTGAAACATTGGTTATCCAAAAATGTGGTGGCACAAAAACCACCATTGAAGCCGGTATTGAAAAAGCCAATGCAATATTTGATGAGATCCAATCGACCCCTAGAGTAGAAATGCCGGTAGAAGATCTGGTAATTGGTACCATATGTGGCGGTTCAGATGGAACCAGTGGGATCAGCGCCAACCCTGCCGTAGGTGTTTGTTTTGATAAATTAATAGCAGCTAATGCAACTTGTATCTTTGAAGAAACAGGTGAATTAATTGGTTGTGAACACATTATGGCTCACCGAGCAGAAACCCCAGAAATTGCCGAACAACTCATTACATGTGTTGAAAAAGCAGAAAAGTATTATACCAAAATGGGTTATGGCAGTTTTGCTCCAGGTAATGCTGAAGGTGGACTGACTACTCAAGAAGAAAAATCTATGGGGGCTTACGCTAAGTCAGGCGCTTCCAATATAAACGGCATCATTAAACCAGGTGAAGTACCCTATAAAAAAGGCTTGTTTTTAATGGATGTAGTACCTGACGGCGAACCAAAATTTGGTTTTCCTAACATAGCCGACAATCAAGAAATTGTAGAAATGATCGCTTCCGGAGCTCATATAGTGTTATTTACTACAGGTAGAGGATCGGTGGTTGGCTCAGCTATTTCTCCGGTAATAAAAATTTGTGCAAATCCAGAAACTTATAGAAACCTAAGTGAAGATATGGATGTTAATGCCGGAGCTGTTATCGAAGGAAATGCCACAGTCGATCAAGTGGGAGAAGAAATTTATCAGCAAATATTAAAGGTTGCGAATGGTGCTCCGTCTAAATCTGAAGAATTAGGCCATAAAGAATTCCTTTTAACCTATAAAACTTTTGAAAATCTCGGGCCTTCGTGTCTCCGATAAACAAGTGATTTAAATGAATATTATGAAGCACAATTTTGAAAAGCGTCAAATAGGCAACACTAAGTTACAAGTCTCTACTTTAGGATTTGGTGCGGCATCTATGGGAAATCTGTATCAAGCCGTAGCTAATAGCGAAGCTCAAGCCACCCTAACCGCAGCCATTAATGCCGGCATCAATTTGTTTGATACGGCGCCCCGTTATGGACTTGGATTAAGTGAGCGACGTGTAGGTGATGCTTTACGTGACTTGCCCGCAGCAGACTATGTGTTGTCCACAAAAGTAGGACGTATTTTAACAGCAGATCGTCAAGCCAATACATCAGAGCTTAGATATGGTTTTGCTACACCTATGCCCTTTGATGCCCATTATGATTACACCTACGATGGCATAATGCGCTCATTTGAAGACAGTTTGCAACGTTTGGGTTTAGCTAAAATAGATATTTTGTTGGTACATGATATAGGTGTCGATACACACGGCGATAAAGACCAGTTTTATTTTGATCAGCTTTCTTCAAGTGGCTATAAAGCATTAGATGAACTTAGATCGTCAGGACTAATACAAGCAGTGGGTTTAGGTGTGAACGAATCTCAAGTATGTGAACGTGCCATGGATATTGGACAATTTGATTGTTTTTTATTGGCTGGACGTTATTCACTACTAGAACAAGATCCATTACATAATTTATTACCTAAATGTATTGAACATGGTGCCTCAATTATTTTAGGCGGGCCTTATAATTCAGGTATTTTAGCCACGGGAGTTAAAGGTGATAGAGTGCCTTTATTCAACTATGAACCCGCTCCTAAAGAGATTATTAAGCAGGTTGATGAAATTGAAAACGTATGTGAAAAGTATCAAGTCACTCTAGCCGCTGCCGCGTTGCAATTTCCTCTAGGACACCCTGTTGTGTCATCTGTAATCCCTGGCCTAGGTAATGAAAGACGGGTCAAAACAACCTTAGATTTATTTTCCGAAGACATTCCAAATGAATTTTGGCAGGCATTACAAGCTAAAGGTTTATTGGACGAAAGTGCCCCTTTGCCTAGTTAGTCGAAGAACACACCTACCCCGTCTTTAGGCGTATTAATAAAACATAGATTTGGAATAAACATGACAAGTAACAAAAAGAAAGTAGCATTAGTAACAGGTGGTGGCAGTGGTATTGGTCAAAGTATCTGTTTACGTCTTGCACAAAAAGATTTAAAGATTATTGTGGTTGACCTAGACATTAATGCAGCCACAGAAACAGTCAACCTTATCAGTGCGCAAGGTGGTTTAGCAGAAGCTTATAAGTTAGATATTGCCAACCATAAAGACGTTACGTTATTGTTCAAAAATATTATCGAAGAAAATGCTATCGACATACTTGTTAATAATGCAGGTATTGCACACATAGGTAACATAGAAAATACCAGTGAAGCAGATTTAGATCGTCTATATAACGTAAATGTTAAAGGTGTATATAATTGTGTTTCGGCTTGTATCGAAGCCATGAAACAACAAAAAAGTGGGGTGATTATCAACATGGCCTCAATTGCTTCTTCGGTAGGTATTACTGATAGGTTTGCTTACTCTATGAGTAAAGGGGCTGTGTTAACTATGACTTATTCTGTCGCGCGAGATTATATTGCTGACGGTATTCGTTGTAACTGTATTTCTCCAGGCCGCGTGCACACGCCATTTGTCGACAACTTTTTAGATAATAATTACCCTGACAATCGCGATGAAATGTTCGAAAAATTATCTAAAAGTCAGCCAATAGGCCGTATGGGACAGCCCCAAGAAATTGCCGCTTTAGTGGAATATTTATGCTCTGACGAGGCTTCATTTATCACGGGTAGTAACTTCCCGATTGATGGTGGCTTTGTTACTCTAAATAACTAAACACTTAAATTTATAGCTAGTAGCTCAAAATTATTAAATGAATATATAGGACTCAACAATGAAACTTTTACGTTATGGACCTTTAGGTCAAGAAAAACCAGGCATAATCGATAACGATGGTAATATACGTTGCCTTTCAAGCATAGTGGCAGACATTAATGGCGAAACCTTATTAACTCAATTAGATAAAATTAAAACAATTGATATTAATAGCTTACCGGTTGTTGAAGGTAATGTTAGATACGGCGCATGTGTCGGCAATGTAGGAAAATTTCTTTGTGTAGGCCTTAACTATGCAGATCACGCGGCAGAATCGGGCATGCCTATTCCTGCAGAACCAGAAATTTTTACTAAAGCAACAAGTGCTGTTTGTGGACCTAACGACGACATCGTGCAACCTAAAAACAGTGACAAACTTGATTGGGAAGTAGAATTGGCCATTGTTATTGGTAAACACACTTCTTATGTGACTGAGGAAGAAGCAAAGGATCATATCGCTGGCTATTGTGTGTGTAACGATGTATCAGAACGTACATTCCAACTTGAAAAAGGTAACCAATGGGACAAAGGAAAAGGCTGTGATACTTTCGGTCCAATCGGCCCATGGTTAGTCACCTGTGACGAAGTAAGTGATCCAGAAAACTTGTCAATGTGGTTAGAAGTGAACGGTAAAAGGTTCCAAAACGGAAATACCAATACTATGGTATTTAAACCTGCCTTTATCGTTAGCTACTTAAGCCAATTCATGAGCTTACAACCAGGCGATGTGATTTCAACTGGTACCCCCCCAGGTGTGGGACTTGGCCAAAAACCACCAGTATACTTAAACCCTGGAGATAAAATAGCCTTAAGCATTGAAGGCCTTGGAACTCAAAATCAGACCGTAGTTGAATATACAAAATAGCCAATAAAAAAGCCTCTATCTAGAGGCTTTTTTATTTTCATTGAGTTACACAAATAGTGATAATAATTTAAAACATCGACTTTTTGTTACACTATTACAAGGCTTCTAATTTAGCTAACATCTGACTAAATTCAGCCAACTCTAGCTCTAAATATTCACCGGCATCTAACCATTCTACACCAATTAACACATTGTCTTCGGCTAAGTCCTCAACCCAATATTCTAACCAATCAGAAAGGCTGATGGCCATTGGTACATAGTCTTGCCATTCGTCAACACAATGCTTTTTAGCTAATACCATGCTAGACCATACCGGCATAACATCGGCATTTTCAAAGTTAATAGAATCAAGTACTACCCAGCCTTCACTGGCCTTATCTTGTAGTGCCCATAATGTTTGGGTAGTTTTTACTTGTGCCATAAAATCGGCTGATGGAATTTTATTATCTGTCATCTTGATTATTGTCTGTTAGCTGTGTAGAGCTAATCATACGTAGTTAACCTAGTCGGAACAACGCTAAACTTAAATTTGTGTTCTGAATCGATCAATTAATGCCAATCTAGTTAACCTGAATATTGGATAAGCCGAACCTCTCGATAATGCTCTTTTTGCGCCTAGCGGCGTTAGATTGTCTAACAATAGCCAGCTATTGCAAACGACAACTCGCCTTGCTATCCACAAAAATTTCGTCATCAAGTAAACGTTTAGGCAGTCCCTGCCTGCGGGCAGTATTTTTGCTGCCTCAGCACTCATTCATGTAGAGCAACTAGATCACACTCGTACTTTATTGTATTCATACCGTTCAATTCGCTGCAAAAATATTCAGCAAAGATCAACAGCCCCTAATGTATTTCGCTAAAGAAAGTCACAATAGGGGTTGAATCACTTTTGCCACTTGAGCAGCCTGTAACTTACGCCCTTGTTCATTAAAATGTACATTTTTGGGTAATTGGATTTGCTCTAATTTATTTTCTGACAAGGCATACAAATCATTTATTTGAATTCCTTTTTCAATCATAAGTTGTAGCGCTATATCGTTATAAACGAGCGCATCTATAGGTGCGCGAGCTGGTTTAACACCATCCGGATATGGGGTAGTAGTAGCAAATACTAATTTAGCCCCCGTAGTTTGCAACTGTTCAACAATTTTAACTAAATTTGTACGATAAATTTGTGGTTCAGCTTGACGAGGATGATTAAAATTATTGGAATTTTTTCTTGAGTCTGGTTGCACATGTTTTAGATCATGTAATCCCCAATTAAAATGGATAACATCCCATTTTTTATCGCCAATCCAGCGAGTAATTTGACCCACTCCAAACTCAGTGCCCTGGCAATTTTCAGCTTTTTGCCCATTGTTAATATTAGGGCGAAACACATTAGCTTGTCCTGTTAGTAATTCTCTCACTTTAAGGGTATAACCTATTGAAATTGAATCTCCTAGAATTAACACATTAGGTAAATTATCTTCAACTATAGGTGACCATTTTCCTGTGGCGTTTATCTCCACTTCAGAGCCCGTTTCAGCTTGATACGGTTGTGCACTACATCCCAGTAAAAACAGTAAACTAAGGGTCATAATGAAAAGACATTTAAACATAGATCCTCCTTCATATGTTGATCGAATGTTACTTTATACATATAAAAGACGAACAATATATATTCAATTATCCGTCAATCAATTTAGTGTCAATCAATTTAGTGTCAATCAATTTAGTGTCAATCAATGACATCCAGTAAATTACAGCCTAAATCACTTATTAAAAAAAGTGGTTTTAACTGCTACTGCTTTGCCCCAATATCTTTATGCGTTATTTGACTCCCCCACCAATTATTATTCGGTGACCAATCGGGTAAAAGCATTTCTTTTCGTTGCTTTTCAAGTTTGGGCAATAATATAGTTTTATGTTCTTCTAAACGTTTTTGACGTGCAATTTTATTCCAAGTTGGATCTTCAGCAGCATAATGTGTATCCATCGAAGCTAACCATTGGATAAGTTGTGTCTTTAGTTTTTCAGTTTGCTCAGGATGACGAGCTGCTAAGTCATGGCGTTCACTTATATCCGTAGCTAAATTATATAATTCATTGCGGCCATCTTCCCAATAATGAATTAATTTCCACTGCCCTTTTCTAATGATAGAACTAGGTTCTCCACCTTGATTTCCGTAATGTGGATAATGCCAGTATAAAGCTCTGGATTGTATGGCTCGACCTTCAATAAGCGGTTTAATACTCACCCCATCAAGATGCGCATCAGGCTTAAGTGGTAATCCAGCTAAGTCTAATAATGTAGGAAATAAATCAGTTCCTGAAACAGGTTCATCAATACTTTCATTGCTTTGTTGTAACCAAGGCACATAAACAAAATAAGGCACTCTCATCCCGCCTTCCCATTGGTACCCTTTACCACCACGTAAACTTAGGTGATTAGTAGAATAGTTATCGCCAGAGGTTACGCCGCCGTTGTCAGACGTAAAAATAACAATAGTATTTTCAGTTAAATTAAGCTTTTGCAATGTTTGCATCACACTACCAACCGCTTCATCAACTTGCTCAATTAAACCTGCATATACCGGGTTGTCTTGATATTTTCTTGCAGGCAACACTCTTTCCATTTCAAAGCCTGATTGATGGATCCCCATTTTTTCAGCTTTATCTCTATATTTACGCCACTTTTCTTCTGAAGTTTGGATAGGAGCATGAACCGCATAAAAAGAAAGGTAAGCAAAAAATGGCTCGTCTTTATTATCTTCAATAAAGATTGATGTTTCTTTTGCCAGTTTCATCGATAGGCTCATGCCTTTTTCTTCAGGTAAATTAGTCAAATTAGGATTTTTAAATGGAGAAAAAAAGCCACCACTTGGACCACCTGCTTGGTTTCCTCCTTGATTTACGTCGAAACCATGGTCGGTTGGCAATGAATTTTCTTCTTTACTGCCTAAATGCCATTTGCCAGCAAAAAACGTGGCGTATCCCTGTTCTTTGAAGGCTTCAGGAAGAGTCGTAGAACTTTGATCTAAATGAAGTTTAAATTCTGGGGGAAGTAACTTTGTATGTCTATTTCTTTGCTTCCATTCTTGCCCTGTAGTTCGCTTGCCTTCGTATTGTGTTATGCCATGCCTAGCAGTAAACTGCCCTGTCATTAGGCTTGCCCTAGAAGGACTACATACTCTAGAACCAGCATATCCATTAGTGAATATAGTCCCGGACTTTGCAATTTTGTCAATGTTCGGAGTTTCATAATATTCACTGCCCATGACACTTAAGTCGGCATAACCCAAATCATCTACCAATATAAATAAAACGTTCGGTTTAGAGGGCGTAGATACAAGCTCAGCAGGAGTCTGTTTAGTGCTTTCGTAAGTGCAGGACAACAACACACTGAGTGCAGGCCAAATCAGTAATGATGGTCGAATATTCTTAGTTAATTTCATATCAATATCTACTTTTAAATTTATAGTCAAAATGTAAGCCCCAAATTAACAGGCCTTACATTGCAAAAACTAGGGTGCTAATAGTAATAACTCACTAGTGCCCTAGTCAAAATCTCACTTCTACCTAGATTAACTAGTTAATATGACCATCCAGATTGACTGCATCACTGCACCAGCTCCAGCGGCGGTTAACGCTAAAAATATCTTCTATTCATTTTTGTCTTCGTCTTTAGGTATGCATTTATCTGAAAAACAATTTAATGCAATGAACAAGTAACAAGATAAACACATAAAAACCGTAAAATTTTTACGGTTTTCACAATAAATATGGTCAAACATATACACGTTTAAGGGGTTATTAATTAGATTATGAAACATACAGACTTAACAGATGCACAACGTGCATCGACATATATAACAATGCGCAATAAACTGAGTATCGCCGCTTTAATATGTTTGGGCTTTTTATATAGTGCCTCCGTATTAGCCAATACTGACAAAACCAACGTGCTATTTATCCTAACTGATGACCAAGCCTATGATACTGTTCATGCTTTTGGCAACGACCGTATTTCCACTCCCAATATTGATGCGCTGGCTCATAACGGCATGAGTTTTACTCATGTATTTAATCAGGGAAGCTGGTCTGGTGCAGTCTGCTCACCAAGTCGTCGTATGATCAATACTGGTAGGCACTTATATCAAACTGGTCGTGGGCCAGAAAAACTAGATGCCAAAACGAAAGACAGCATTAAATTAATGGGAGAAACCTTTAAGGATAATGGCTATCACACTTTTATGACCGGAAAATGGCACTTATCTGAGCAAGATTGGGAAACCAGTTTTTCCGAAGGCCAGGCCATTTTTATGCACGGCATGGCTCACTTACATAAAGGTGGACAGTTCAATACTGAGTTTGTTGATTATGTACCATCGAAAAGTAATCAAACAAATTTTCGAGCATACAAAGCCCAAAAACATACCAGTGAAGTGATTGCTGATGCAGCAGTTGATTTCCTAAAACATAAACAAGAAAAACCATTTATGATGTATGTAGGGTTTCTCGCCCCTCATGACCCAAGGCAAGCACCACAAAGTTATATGGGTAAATATCCTGGCGACACAATAGATTTACCCGCTAATTTCTTACCAACTCACCCATTCAATCAAGGGGATTTCTATATTCGAGATGAAATATTAGAAAACAATCCACGTACTCCCTATGCAGTGAAAAAAGCCATTGGTGAATATTACGCCATGATAGAACACACTGATGCGCAAATAGGTCGTGTTTTAGAGGCATTAAAAAATTCTGGGCAATTAGATAATACCTTAATAGTATTTACCGCAGATCATGGTTTATCTGTAGGAAAACATGGCCTATTGGGTAAACAAAATCAATATGATCATAG
Organism: Paraglaciecola sp. L3A3; assembly: GCF_009796765.1. NCBI lineage: Bacteria > Pseudomonadati > Pseudomonadota > Gammaproteobacteria > Alteromonadales > Alteromonadaceae > Paraglaciecola > Paraglaciecola sp. L3A3. The sequence goes on along the minus strand of NZ_CP047023.1, from coordinate 2,206,350 downwards.
CATAAGAGCTCCCTTTATTATGCAAGGACCAAATGTCCCAGTAGGGAAATCTGCTACTGGAATGTTTTATTTAAATAGTGTATTTCCTTCGATTGTGGACATGGCAGGTTTGGAGATACCTAAAAGTGTCCAAGCGCCGAGCATTGCTCCTCTAGTACGTGGCGAAAAAGACAAGATCTACTCAAGCATTTATGGCAGTTATCGTCATTTTCAGCGTATGTTACGCACCGATGATTATAAATTGATCTATTATCCGATGTTAAAGAAAACCCAATTATTCGATATGCATAAAGATCCGTTAGAAATGGTTAATTTAGCTAATAAACCAGAACATAAAATGCGGATTAAGAAAATGATGGAAAAGCTGGAAGAATGGAAAAAAGTTGTCAATGACCCCTTGGATAACAATGACGTTATCAACAGTTACAGAACAATGAGCGGCGTTAATGATTCAAATAAACGGCCTAAAGCATGGCCAGCTTTATAACAATTAGACTTAATTTTTTTTCCAGAACTCAATAATTGAGAAACCCAAATGAGGTCTAAATTAACATTTCATTTGGGTGCCAAAGTCTTTCTTATAGTAAACTGACAAGTATTCAATTTATTCTTATCATATTTTAAATATTATTTTTACGGGTTAACAATAGTCGATTGTTCAATATGTAGATGGCTTGATAAATTTCAATTTATTCAATAAGAGATGGATCTTAATAATGTTAAATAAACTGGTAAGTAGCACGATCCAACTTCAATGCAAAAAGGCATAATTATATGACCATGATTTCTCAAATATTTATTGAAAACACCGATTTTTTAAAGCGGTTTTTAATGAAATATTTGAAATCAGAGCAAACAGTTGAGGACGTAGTACAAGAGGTCTATATAAAAGCACACAATGCTGAGTTGAGCAAAGAAATTGAATTTCCTAAAGCTTTTTTGTTCACTATTGCAAAAAATCTAGCATTGAACGAATTAAGTAAAAAATCCTATCAAAGGACGGTTTATTTAGAAGATTGTAGCAGTGAAGAAAATGATCCCATTGGCGATAGTTTAGAACATGAAATCGATGCGAATAAAGCTGTCGATATATATTGTAAAGCTATGTCTGAATTACCAGAAAAGTGCCGAAAAGTATTTTTATTAAGAAAAATTCACGGATTAAAACACCAAACAATAGCGGAACAATTAGAAATTTCGCTAAGTAGTGTAGAGAAACACTTAAAAACAGCAACTTTGAGTTGTAGAGATTACTTAAAGCGTCACCAGATAGATTTACATGGTGTCACTAATATTAAAAATAAACAGTCAAAATAAAGAGTCGGATAAGGGCATATGAATCACAATATCATAAAATTTGCAGCTCCCAGATCCGTTGAAGATATAGCCGCGGATTGGCTGATAAAAATGGATGGCGACGTTACTTTAACTAAGGTCGAGCAAACTGAATTTGCACAATGGATAGAAAGCGATCCACAGAATAAGCGTGAGTTTTTGTCACTGGCCCAAGTATGGGACGATGTACCTGTAGAAAAAATTCATCAATTGTTAAATGCCAAGCATTATACAGCAAAACAAAAACAATCATTTTTACAAGGGTTTGCATTTCGTCCTGCCTTTGCATTATGCAGCATGTTTTTTGTGGCAATAATACTGTTTGTATTTTCAGGCAAACAAACAACAGAATATACAACTAACGGTCTATATGTAACAAACATTGGTCAACAAAATAAGCACCAATTAGTTGATGGTTCTGTCATATATTTAAATACCAACAGTCGCGTTCAGGTGGATTACACCGAAGATAATAGAAACGTTTGGTTAGTTTATGGTGAAGCGCATTTCGAAGTGGCCAAAGACGCCAATAAACCTTTCAGAGTTTACGCAGCAGGTGGACGTGTACAAGCTGTTGGTACTGCCTTTAATGTCAGACTTCGTGACAATTTATTAGATGTATTAGTCACAGAAGGACGTATTGCTCTATCTGCGGTGACTGAAGACTTTATCACCACACCTTTCTCACAAGAAAGAAATGAGCAAGATGCTAACCATATGAACACTATTTTATCGACAGTGGGCATGTTAGATGCGGGCCAGAAAGTCACTCTAAATGCCATGTATGAAGGTAAGGCAGCATTAAAAAATGTAGCTAAAAACATCCAAAATTTAGATAGCAAAGAATTAGAGCGTCAGCAAGCATGGCAAACGGGTGTACTCATTTTTGATGGTCAAACAATGAGTGATTTCGTGAATGAGGTGTCTCGGTTCACCCATGCTACTTTTATCATTAATGATCCACAAGTAGCGAATATGAAGGTGGGCGGTAGATACAAAATTAACAAACTTGACCAAGTTTTAGTTGCGCTAGAAGAAACCTTCAATATTGAAGTATCTCAAATCAGTAACAACAGTTATTTACTCAGAAAAAAACAACAATAAAGCCAGTAATTAACCACTGGCTTAGCCAAGTAACAACGGAAAATTGAACCATTAATAACATTAAGTTTTATATATAGAACATTATTACAAAAAGAAACTTCTATTCGATAGAGATACTTGTATACTGAAATTATAAAAAATTAGTTCTGACATTCTCTCATCAGCAATAAAAGATAATTAATGTTGTATATGTTTTATAGAAAACTTTTTTTTATAGTCTGTTTTTTGTTTTTGGTAAATTCTCAATTTGTTATTGCATCATCAAAAACCTATCAACTATCTATAGAAGCAGGTAGTACAGCGACTTCTCTAAGAAAACTAGCTGAACAAACCGATTTATTAATTCTTTATCCCTATGACTTAGTTAGTCAAAAAACTTCTGCGGCAATTAATGGAAAGGTAACAATCGACAGTGGAATGTCGACAATTTTGGAAGGTACAAATCTAATGGCGGTCAGAAACGCCAACGGTTTATATAAAATAGTCAAAATTCCAGTCACTGAAGTCACTTCACAACCAAACGAAATTGCAACATTTCCGCCTGAAGACATCATTGATGCTATCGAAGAACACTTAGATGAACAAAGTCCCGAAATTATTTCTATTGTAGGCAGACTGAGTAACTATCAAAAACGTTTTTTAAAAAAACGATACTCAAACGTGTTAGTAGAAAATGTCAGTGTTCAAAACAACAAAAATCATATTCAACGTAATGTGGGAACACTCCTACAATCGGCAGCTGGCGCCAGTACCGACTATCGAAAACGTGAAGGACTATTTTTAACTGTCAGGGGATTTGGCCCTGAGTTGAATACAGTGCTTTATAATAATCGCCAACTACCTTCTACGAACTTAGGCAGTGGATTTAGTTTTGACACCTTCTCGCCGCAGTTATTTTTGTATTCTGATATCTATAAAACACAAACAACAGAATTAGTCTCAGGCGGTATTGGCGCAACTATTAACTTAGTAAACCAGCCGAGAACTAATCAAAAATCGTTCAACTTACGTGGCGGTATAAAATTATCAGCAAGTGAAGATGGTGATTTTTTCCCAGAATTATTTGGCTCTGTGACTTACTCTGGAGAAACTATTGCCAGTATTTTTTCAATGAATTTTTTGCAACAAAGTTACCGAATAGAATCAGCCAATTCAGATGGTTGGTTTGCAGCTGATTTAACTGGAATCGAAAACAAAGAAGGGAGTGAAGATTATAGTGAAATTTGGGTACCAAGAAATTTTGACTTGCGAATTGAACAATCAGAAAAGCAACGTTTTGGCCTGTCTTGGGTCAGTAAATTAAATATCACACCCAACCTCTATATTATTACTGATCTTGTATATTCTAGATTTGATGTGGAATCCAGTATAGCCTCATCTGGAAATTGGACACATATTAACGGTAATACTGAAAATTCAGCCGAAAAAGATACCTTTGATAGTATTTCAGTTGATCAAAACAACACCTTATTGAGTTATAGATACAAATCCGACTTGTCCTTCGCCAGTGATTTTGTGCAGCTTATCCGAAATCGTCCTAGCGAAACAATACACTTTGCAGGCACAGCAGGTTATGACTTTAGTCAAGCCAGTAACATTGTCATGGATATATCCTATGCAGTGGCTAAAAGTAACAATGGTGGTAACAAACGATTCTCAGCTGTAGGTTCTCCTAATGCTAATCCTCAATATACTCTGTTAGAAAACCGTCCTTATGCCAATATTAGTTTTGCTAACTCTATCGACGCTTCGGATCTTCGCAGTCACATTACTATTGATAGTGGTGATGATGTGGAAGATAGAATATTTCAAATTAAGTTAGATGGCGAAACTATTCTAAAGTCCACTCATTGGGAACAAATTAAATATGGACTTTATTATGCCGACCGAACAAAAGAAAAAATCGCATTTAAAACGCCTTGGGGTGAAGAGTTTGGTGGTTACGAATTTGACTTACCAGATGAGATGTTTAGTACCATTGATGCAAGTGGTTTTTTAGATGGTGGCGTTCCTGAAGTCTGGTATGGCTTCGACTCACAACAATACATAGATTACCTTTGGTCAGATGAGCATATTCAGCAAGCTATCATTGATACAAACCACCCCCTAGCAGAAACAATAGAATTACGTAAACAATTGGGAGGCTTTAATGCCAACGAATTACCTAACAGTTCCTGGGACGTCAGAGAAGAACTACTTGAAGCATATATTAAAACCTTTCTAAGCGGCCAACTTTTTGATTTGAATTGGTCGGCGCAAATGGGTGTTCGCTTATCAGCTACAATTATAAAATCAAAAGGTTACGACCAAGGCATACAAGATTTAACCTATAGCGATACAGATCCTACATCGTTACGTATTACATACGCACAAAGTATTCCTGTATCCAAATCCAATAATTATGTTAACTGGTTACCTAATATCAATTTTAAACTTGAATTAAATGATCAGCAGTATATAAATATTGGTGTTTCAAAAACCATATCACGGCCTTCATTAGATAAATTAGCGCCATCTATTGGTGAATATGTCGCTAGAACTGGTGCCAGCACTGCCATCAGAGGCAATCCGCAACTGCAACCCTATGAATCAATCAATTTTGACATCAATTGGTCTTGGTTTTTTGATGATAAAGGCTTAATTGACCTTACCTTCTATTATAAAAGTGTTGATAATTTTATTTTACAAAGTGTGGGTTTTGAATCATTGCTCGCTCATCCAGAAGGTGACTTTTTAGTCAGTACCCCATATAACGCTGATAGCACTTCATTTTATGGTTATGAGTTTGTCTATCAAAATCAATTTGAAAGCCTACCCGCTCCTTTTGATGGTACTGGTATTGAACTGCGTTATACCCATGTTGCATCGGATCCATTGCAGGCTAATAGTAGTATTCGTGAAGAAATTATTGAAGGCTTATCTGATACCCTAAATTTGATCTTTTTTTATCAAACTGAAACATTTAATGCCAGTATCATCTACAACCACAGAGATGAATTTGTTCGCAAACATAGCGGCCTGCTAGGGCAACCCGAAATGGTTGATGACTATGGTCAGTTAGACTTTAAAGTAAGCTACCAATTAAGTGAAAAATTGGGGCTGTTTTTAGAAGTCCAAAACTTAACCAATGAAAACCTCCGTAGTTTTTCACTATTTAATGAACGGCTATTGTCTTATGAACACCATCAGCGAATATTTACTTTAGGATCAAATTTACGGTTTTGAAGTATCACAAAGCAATTATTTGTAGCTAATACCAAACAATTTGAAGAAGAGCGTTCGGCTTATCCTGGGCTCAGATTGGATTGTAAAGTTATATATAACTTTTACAGTTTACTATTAACACTCGTTTAACACCTAGACCCATTAAAAACCAAGACAACTACATAATGAATAAAGTAAATGTGCTTACGGAATGTGGACGAGTCAAAGGCTTATTAATAATAAAGATATAATTACTGGCTCTGGTATACGGCTAATAGGCTAAATAACAAGATCTTCATAGTAACTTACCCATAAAACAGATTATAAGATACTGTACCAAATACATACCACCATTATATATTGGTACAATTAATACTCTTTCATACTATTCATAATCATCAATAAAAAGGATACAAAAAAATTGTAACAATTATTTTTAAAAAATATTTACGGGTTCACGGCAATTGAATTGTTATATTGATGTTACAGAAGAGCAGTTCAACCATATATAACGTTACGCTCTTGTAAACTATAAAAATAAATTTACTCAATATAATGCAAACTTCAAAATTGCCATTGAGCGACATAATAACGGAGTTCACGATGAAACAACCTTGGAATACTTTGCCCACTTTAGTAGCCGTAGCGGTGCTAACGGCTATAAATCCAGTGTATGCCCAAACCACAGATGAAAACGAAACTGAGGTAGAGGTAACAGCTGTTAGCGAAACCGCAAGCCAAACCAGGACTAACGCAAAAAACGAAGATTTCGAACTTGAAGTAATTGAAGTTTCTGGCCTACGATCAAGCCTAATGCGTGCAAGTGAAATAAAGAAGCATGCCAATAGTGTAATAGATGTTATTAGCGCTGAAGATGTAGGTAACTTCCCCGATGAAAACGTTGTTGAATCTATGCAGCGTATTACCGGTGTACAAGTTATTTTTGGCGAAAATGGTGGTGCTAGTTCTTTCCAAGTTCGCGGGGTTAGTGAAAACCGTATTGAACTTAACGGCCGCAGTGTTGCGGGTGGTGAAGGCAGTGAGCCCGATAGGCAAGTTAACCTTTCAGATATTCCTTCCGAATTAATCGATACATTAGAAGTAATAAAATCCCCCACTGCTGCTAAAACTGAGGGTTCGTTAGGTGCAACAATAAACTTAAAAACAAAACGCCCACTACAAGTTAAAAAAGATTTTCTTAATGTAAATGCAAAAGCCAAATACGGTGACGAAGCCGATAAGCTTTTCCCTAACTTAAATCTTACCGGAGTAAAAAACTGGCGTGATACATCTTTAGGTGATTTTGGTGCCTTAGTCAATCTAACATACAATGACAACCAAAAAGGTGGGGAAGTTATTCGAGTTTCGAACTGGGGTGAAGTTTGCCCAGTATTTAGATCAAATGGAAATGGCTACACAACACAAGACCAAAGCCTTTGTGAAACTGAAGATTCTCGAAGAGTATTTCGTCCTAATAACTTTACATTAATCGATCAAAACGCACAAAATAAGAAAACGGCTATTGCTGCAACTTTTCAATGGGCGCCAAATGACACATCTTCATATACTGTAGATTTTATCCAGAATAAGACCCTTAATCACTCGACATCCGATGTATTACTAATACAATCACAGACGAATACGATGGTACCAGATACCGTGCTGGGCGATGAAACAAATATTTATGCACTAAGTAATGTTAGTCTTGGCACCGAATTGATGAGATATGACGATTTTTCTCGTGAAACTACTCCTGTTACGCCTATTACAGCTTTTGATAGTTCCTTTGGTTTCTTAAACCGAAGTACCGCACAAGCGGGACATAACACAACAGAACAAACAACTTTAGCCCTTAAAGGTCAGTGGGATTTAGATAACCTAACTATTGAAGGCGAAGTTGCACACTCGAAATCTGATGTTGAACGCCATTATATTGCTTTTGGATACAACGCTTATACTGGTACCCCAGATAGTGCTGGCGATCATCGTTCACTGGTTCAAGACCCGAGCCTTAACGGCACTGACGAAGCGATTGCGGTAAGACAAGAAGGTTCAAATTTGTCCATAGACTTGTCTGACCCCAGAGCGTTGTATCTTAACCTAAGTGGTGGCGAAGATCCTACAGATCTTAGGATTTGGCGCTTAAACGGTTCACAGGACGATGGATGGACGCGTAGTCCAACAACATCGGCAGCGAAACTCGATTTTGACTACTTTGTAGATTATGGCGCACTTGAATCAGTCCAATTTGGTGCCCGTGTCGCACAAGATGTCATGGAAAATACCAGTCGTTATCGCTTTACTTGTGGAAGAAACTATAGCGCTGGCGGTTATGTTGAAGGTGAAAGCCCCGCTTGTTCAGAACCTATGTCAGCAGTTGAATTGGCCGAAAAATATGGCGATAGTATCAACCGTGTTCACGATGGCTTTTTCTCTGAATATGCCAATATACCTTCATGGGTCGCCTTTGACTTAGATATGTATCGTGACAATCGTGAGTTATGGAATGAAATCTCAGGCTTTAATGAGGTTGGCTATGTAGAAAATGCTGGTGAATCTTATACTATCACCGAAGATACCAGCGCCGCTTATGCAATGATGAATTTAAATGGCGACATATCAAGTTCACTTACCTATCGCGGAAATTTTGGTGTGCGAGCAGTTAAAACAAAAATAACCGCAGAAACGTACGAAGCCGTGGACGAAAATAATGCTCCTGTCGCGACTACAAGAACCAATAGTTACAATACTTTTTTACCTAGTATGAATATCGCTTTTGCCTATGAAGACTTAGGTTTAGTACGTTTAGCTGCAGCGAGAACCATGGTACGCCCTGCATTAGCAAGGTTATTACCCACAGCACAGCTAAATAGATTTAGTGGTTGTAATGTATACGATCCAGAGAACCCATATGGCATTGGCATTTTAAATAAAGGCACTCCAAATCCCGACTTGACCCAAGAAGAGCAAAACCTTCAACTTGCGCAGCAATACGCCATTGCCAATGATTATAACGGCTCTGTAAATGCTTGTCCTGGTATTCGTGGCGGTAGCACTGCTATTGGTAATATTGCTCTGGATCCACAATTATCATACAACTATGATTTAAGCTTTGAACACTATTGGGGCAAAGGAAATATGGCCAGTTTGGCATTTTTCTACCGTAAAGTTCAGGCCGACCTAATCACTAGACGAGTCGTATTTGCGGTACCTACTGATCCAGCTAACGAACTTGTAGGTGTAGAAAGTAACCTAGGCGGTGGCGAGACCTACTTATTAGGTGAATCTGTATCCCAAGTTCCAGGATTTGAACTTTGGCGAGCTCGTGAAAGTCATAATGGTCAGGGCTCAATTCGTCAAGGCATTGAAATTGGCTACACCCAATGGCTTGATTCTTTACCTGGCGCATGGAGTGGTTTAGGGTTTTCTTTAAACTATACTTATAGTGAGGGTACTAGACCTGATCCTATATTCCTTGATGCAGTAACAGAAGAAGAGATAAATTTATCATCACTGCAAAACCTACCGGTAGAATATGCAGGACAAACCATTCCTTCTAATTACTCTTCTCAGTTAGAAATTATTGATGAGTTATTAGCCTTAGGTGATGAAGGTCCACTAGCTAATGGTGTGATACTAACAGACTATAGGTCACTTTTACCTGTCCCCCAGTTGTCTAAACACTCAGGCAATGCGTCAATATTCTACGACAAAGGACGCTACAACGTTCGTTTATCAGCCAATTACCGTAGTAAATACTATAGTAACAGCGGATTATACAGTAATGCCGTTTATTATGATGATACCTTACGCGCTGACTTTTCGTCGTCTTATAAAGTGAATCAAAACTTAAAAATACAATTCACTATTAATAACATACTAAAAACCAACGCTCACCGTTGGAGAACCGATTCTCAGTTAACTGATACTACAACGTACTCAGATCGATTCTATACGTTTGGCGTAAACTATAAGTTTAACTAACAGTTAATGCTTTAAAAAAAGGCTAGCAATTTATTGCCGGCCTTTTTTATTATCTATTTTTTTGATGCTATTTGTTTCTAGCATAAATTCTATGAATTTCTGAACTAAATCAAACGTGCAGAGGTAAGTTTAGCCTCAAGTAAGGTATATCTTACATAGGAATGTAAAATGAACATTATCGCCAAGTCACTTAGCTTAAGTTTACTCATATCTTTTAGTAGCTTTCTATTAGCCGATGAAAAAGCGGAATTTAAACAGTCTTTTGCTAATTTTGCCAAATATGCTCAATCAGGTGATTTTGCAACAAGTTTACCCCATGCAAAAAAAGTATATGAACTCAGCCAAAACCTATTTTCTAAAGGCGACGCCAATAGATTAAACGCCGCAGAAAATTACGCCCTAACCCTTAAACAACTAGGCAAAGATAGCACCGCTGAAGAAGTACTATTAGACAAGCTCACACAAGAAGAGAATAAATTTGGGCAGCATGCAAGTGAGCTACAAACCTCCCTTTCTGATTTATCTGCATTAAGCCTTTCAAAGGCAAAAATGAACACTTATCAACTGCGTTTTGAAAAAGTACACTTACGCCATAACAGTCGCAAGTACGTAAAGCAATTATTGTCTTCAAAGCTAACTACAGCACCTTTAGCCACGCAAATTAAAGCATCATTAGAAGACAATAATAATACCGCTATTAAGCTCCATGAAACTGCCCACTGGAGTATTATTACTGTTGGAAAAAGTAATAAGTTTGCCAAGCACACAAAAACATTACTAGAAAAAATATATAAATCGATGCTGAGCTTTAGAATTGCGCTAGATATACCACCGGCGAAACTACAAGAAAAACTTGTAGCGGTTTATTTCGAAAATCATCAACAAAGACAAAAGTTCACCACAGATAACCGACAGACTAATGGTCAATATGTAGTGTTAGTACTAGCAAAAAACAATAAAGCGTTTCCAGTTGCAAATACTACCAGAAATACTGTTGAGCTAATTTCCAACGCCGACGGTTTGGAAAGAAAAGTGAAAGGCCGACCAGCTTGGTTGTTCAATGGTTTATATGGCAGTTTTCTGTTCGCTAGTGCGGAAAAAGAGTTTGGTCCTCAAACCGATAATTATCTTTTACAAAGTATCGTGGCAATAAAAAAAATCAGCGCTAAGAGCTCGATACCAAGCGTTCATGAAATAGTCTCATTTGTTGGAAATAATTCATCAACCAAAAGACAAAATGAAATGAAGGCGTTTTATCCATTTTTTGTCCGTTATTTGTATGAATTCAAGCCTGAGCCATTAAGCGAGTTCTTTTACTCTGTTACCTCAAGAAACGCTAAACGCACACCCAGTGCCTTTAGATCAAGATTTACAGAAGCTTTTGGCGAGATTGAATCCCATGAAACACCTTTCCAGTTATTTTTGCAAAAGATAATTAAGGTAGGCGAGCAAAAAATTGCAGCCAACTCAAAAAAGTAAAAGTATGACTTCTTTGCCCCTTAATTATGTATTTACTTAATTACTAGGGCACAATTTTCTTTAACGGGCATCGCTTTTGAAGTTACTTCATTAACGAGCATTCCCGTAGCACTAGCGTGAAGCGTTTTTAGAAATGCATCTACGGCTTGCGTATAGCAATAGTCTTTTCCCAGTTCTACATTTATTCCCCTGTGTGAAAAAGCAACCTGTAGTAGCTTAGCTTGCGAGTCGTATGTATTGGCTTTGTTAATAAAGCTTTGAGCTTGAGCACAGGCATTGTCTTTTCGTTTCGATGAACAAACAGCCAAAAATGGAGCCAACTTTTTCTTCAAACCATGGAATGGAGACGCTTTCTTCCAATAGTCCGGAAGTTTTCCAAAGGCCTTTTTGTATAACCTTAATGTTGAGGACGATTTCATTATTTTTTCAACATCATAAGCCGCCGAATCTAAGGCAATCGTGCCTAACCATGGTGTTAACATTGCATTATGATGGACTGATATAAGCGAAACTAAATGAGCGCCCGATGAATGGCCCATTAAGATAAACTTGTTTGGCGATCCACCCCATTTATGTGCATTTTTTTGTGAAAAAAGTATTGCCTTTTCAACATCTTCCGCCTGTTCCGTAGGACCTGCTTTAGGTAAAAGACGATAATTGACTGAAATAAAAACAAAGCCTTTGGCTACCCAGTGAGCGACCTTATTTTTCACAACTGCAGAAGAGTCTTTATTCCCTATTCTCCATGCACCGCCATGGGCCATAAATATTACCGGTGAACCTACCTTTTTAACAGATGGAAAGTAAACATCCAGAATGTGGTCTTCATGTTCACCATAGGCAATATTCGACAGCATTTTGATATTATTAGCAAGAGCATGTGCTTTCATTGTGAAGAAAATGATAAGCAGCAAGCATAGATATAGTACAGTTTTCAAATTCCATGAGATATTACTTCTGATAAACATATTCATTCCTAAAGAAACAGCTAAGCATAGTATGTTTTTCATGATGACGCTGAAGGGCAAGATGTACCAATAAAAAAACCACCGAACAACTAAGTTTGGTGGTTTTTAAAATTTTTCGAACCATATTGTACAATAATTAGATTATTACACTATATGTTTACCTACTATTATGGCGTTGGCGTTAATGGAACAGCCAATCGAATATAAGTCGACAAAGGTAGGGTGAAAGTAATGATATTGTTTTCAGCATTAACAGTTGTGTCTATTGTTCCGCCATTTTTACCCGTACCATAAAGTAAGGTCACTACATCCCCATTTATTGTTTCGCCTTCTTGTAAGCGAACGGCAATTTTTCTTTCGCCTAGTGCAGTAACCACGCTATCAACAGTTACGTTTTTGTTGGTATTGGTCAGCATCACATATAGCGTATCATTTTCTCTAAACGCAGTGCCTCTAACCTCTTCACTGTATACTATTGAGTCAACAACATTACCCTTACTACCTTCAACAAAGTTTTTAATTGCGTTGCCTCGCACCCCAGTATTACCGCCATTAAACCAAGCAAACACAGCTCCATATTGACCTGAAATTATACGTTCAGCACCAGCATTAATAGCGGGAATAAACTGTGCAATACCAAAAACGGTCTGCTCATTTGCATTGCCACCTTCTGAAAGCCAACTTTGGTTTTGTGTGAACCATAGAGGAACAGAATTACTTGCTGCCGCAGCGGCTATTTCATTCCATTCGTCTTGCTGTTCATAAACACGTAATGAAGCGTGATCGAAAAACTCTGCTCCGGCAATGTCTACGTGGTCAGCAACAGCCGCATACTCTATGTCAGCATCTACAATATTATACGACTCTGGTCCAATAATAGTTAATGCATCGTCACCGGTCATAGCCGCCAATAAGGTTTGATAATCTATCGCGTCTACTTCGTCATTACTAAATGGTGCAAGGTAGTCAACAGCACCGCCAGCCGCCGCCATGTTCGTTAAATAAGTATCAAGGTATGTAGCATAATCACTTAAATCGATACCATAAAAATCATCATCACACGGTGACTCACAAGATGCAATTTGACTGTATTTAAGTCTACCCGTTTCAATTGCATTTCTTGAACCCCAAGCTCCCTTAGAGCCTGATACAGATGCGATTATTTTCATGCCCTTACTTTTTGCATAAGCAGCTACGGTTTGAATATCAGAATATACGGCATCGTCAATAGCAATACTTGGGTGAATACCAAAATGCACCATATCTAGACCCAAAGTGTTTAACATATGGTCTATCATTTTAGTGCCATTATTAGTAGCAAACATTTGAGAAGCTTGTGACTCGGTAGACCCTGTAAATTCAACGGCTTGCTTAGCTTGTGTTGGCAATACATCCATTACAATGTCTACATCAGCAATTACGGGAATTACATGAACTTGTTGTACTACTTCTTCAGCATCGTTGCCACCGGCATCACTTACATTGTAAGTTACTGGGTATACACCAGCAGTATTAGTATCTAAAGAACTTGTGTCGCTTACAATTAAGTCTGTTATATCACCATCAACATCATCAACCGCGGTTACTCCAACGGGGGTAAACACAGCACCTTCATCAATTGAAACATGAGTATTTTCTGCCATGATAACAGGTGCTATTTCATCGGCTATATCTTGTACCGATACGGTTCTAATAAGCTCTATCGCTTCGTTACCCGCGGCGTCAACCACATTATAACTTACCGTGTATTCACCAAGCGTGCTTGTATCAACATTACTGACATCAGCAACAATGGAAGCGCTTAAGTCGCCATCGGGATTGTCAGAAGCGGTCGCGCCTTCGTCAGTATAGCTTGAATCTAGGGGAATGATTACTGTTGCGTCTCCATTAAGCGTTATTACGGGGAGTATAGTATCTGGAACAGTAACCGTTCTTGTAGCGCTTGTTTCATTACCAACAACATCTACAACCGTATAAACGACCGAGTATGTGGCAGGGTTTGCGGTATCAACATTACTAATGGCGACGATATTACTAGTCACATCACCATCTACATTGTCAAATGCTGTAGCGCCTAAATCAGCGTAAGTTGAATCTACAGCAACTTCAATACTATCGCCGCCCGTTATAGTGAGCGTAGGGCCATAATAATCAACGTTAGCATTCGCCGCTGAAAATACGTTTTCTTTATCATCGTCACTCGAACCACACCCTATAAGTGGTAAGGTGATTAAACTACTTATTGCGAGAAGTTTAAATTTGTTCATTGTACATTTTCCTTTATCTTTTTTACTTTATTGGAACAATTAATTAACAATATGCAAATGCAAACCCGTAAAAATAGTTTATATAAAAAACACTCAATTAATATTGAATTTTCATGATAACTGAAATTTCTTAGGTTATACCAATCGGTGGAGACAATTACTTCTCAGAAAACGTGATGCACACCTTACGTAAGGTGTTGTTATACAAAAACTTTTAAGTAAGGATGACAAAACATTAAACTTCTGAGGTATTCCAGCAGCCTAGTAAAAATACCCAGCCAGTTAATTAAAATTACCTTTAGTTTAAATAACCATCGAGCTAGTAGCAGATAATTTCATCCCAAACTCAGACTTACACTATCGAGTTAAAAGTAATTCTAATCCGTATTGATAAGTGATATCTCAGAATGCGACCAGCTGTTTTTGAACAAGGCGTCGGTATACTTCTGGCATCCTGCCTTTCGCTTAAGCCAGCGGAGCTGTTCAAAAATGTTTCAGACATTTTTGTGCAGGAATGGTTGTTTCCTTTGAAATGCCGAGAACGCAGGGCAAAAGCCGCTGGGGCATTCCTTTCAGGCGAGTTTTAGATGAGCTTACTCTGCGTTGCTCGAACTCAAAAGTTGGATTAATTTTGGTCAAATTTTTAAATACCCTGAACTCAAGTTAATAAGTGTAGTATTAGTTTAATGCTTATAAAAATTCAGTACCTTACGTCCATGTATTCATTTTAGGTTATGTTAGAACTCTTTCAGTGACGAAATTTATCGTTTATAGCAAGGCAGTGTTTCGTACCTAAGAGCTGACTATTGCTAGAGAATCCAACGCAGCTATGCATAGATAGGGCGGATTACCCTCTTGCTGAACAAAATTTATAATAGTTTAGCTGCTAGAAGTTACGGATTTAAGGCAGAGAACTGTTTACATAACTAGGAAATATAAAAATAGGAAAATATAAAAATGCATCGTCGTACATTACTAAAGTTCATGGGTTATGGTGGAGCCTCACTACTTGCTACACCATTAATGTCTTGCGCGTCTAAAAAAATTGCGGTACCAAACTACTTATCCGGATTTGAAGGCACATATACCACTGATCCTAAACAAGCCAATATGGACTGGTTTACCGCAGCCAAATTTGGCATGTTTATTCATTATGGTTTGTATTCTTTATTAGGCAGAGGGGAATGGGTGCAAATAAAAGAAAAGATTCCTGTATTAGAATACGAAAAACTGAAAGACCGTTTTACAGCAGAAAATTTTGACGCTGATTTTATTACTGATCTAGCCTTAATGGCTGGCATGAAATATATCAATATAACCACCCGGCATCATGACAGTTTTTGCTTATTTAATACTAAGACAACCAGTTTTAATAGTGTTAATTCCCCAGCTAAACGTGACTTAGTAGAAGAATTGGCCACTGCTTGTGATAAAAAAGGTCTTGGACTTTGTTTATATTTTTCACACGGCCGAGATTGGCGTCATCCTCATGCAGCTAACAATGATAAATGGGGAGGACACGCTCGGCCTACTTATAATCCTAAAGAAAACTATTATAAATATGGCAGCGAGCATGATTTAGATATTTACATCGAATACATGCACGAACAATTAACAGAATTGTTAACCAACTATGGCACAATAGCGAACATATGGTTAGACGGACATGCTGTGCCGAAAAGTGGAGACACAGCTCAGTTCAGAATGCAGGATACGTACGACTTGATCCACAACCTTCAACCACAAACATTAATATCATATAAAACAGGTTATTTAGGTACTGAAGATTTCTATGCACCTGAAATTCACTGGTTAGAACAGCGCCCAGACGTTCAGAAACAAATGTTAAACGCTAAGAAACCGATTGAGATTTGTTCTCATATCGCAGGGTGGGGTTATACCAAGAAGTTTGATGGTAAACACCCAGGGGCAGAAGCTATCTTCAAGAAGTTAAAAACCGCTAAAACATATAATAATAGTAATTTATTGCTTAACTTAGCACCTAGAGGAGATGGTTCTTTTGATCCTCAAGACATTGCTTCATTGACTGAAGTAGGCGAACACATAAGAAAATTTGGCATTTAGTCTTGATCCTTATGAAAGTATTTTTTTATAAATGATGACTTTATTACTCTGCAATAAAGTCATCATTATTTAAAATACCTAGATCTATAAGAAAAAACCTATAACAACTGTAGTGATTTAAAGTGCTTTATCACTCGTTACTTTACTTTTAATGACCACAGAACTGGCAGCAGGTAATTGTATACTTAACTCAGACTTAAACGGTCTGGTTTCAAGTAAAGTCAAACTAACATTATTCAGCTGTCCAATGCGATTATCATCAATTGGATTAGAAGTATTAGAACGCAAAATCCACACTTCAAGTTGAGTATTTTGAGCCACTTGTAAGTTTTCAAAACGAACAGTGGTATCCACAGCTTGTTGTCCATTGGTGTTGGTCAACACCACACTAACATGCTGTTTTTTAGCATCAACTGCGGCAGTTGTTAACACCCCAGGCAGAAGCTGCTTACCTAATCTTGTTGGGGCAACCTTTACCTCACTTTGTACAACATACTGTTCAGAGTGTTTACTAAACATAGGAATAGGTAAAGCTCGAGCTCTAATCACACCATCATCGGTAACCATAGGGGTGTTATTATTCAAAAACAGGGAATGGCCTAATAACGCCGCCACTTCTTGACTTTTTTTGCCTATAACAGTGTGCATAGTCGCCACCTGATTAACATGTCCGCGTAGCCCGTATTCTGTTATCCATAATTTTTCTGTGCCACTAATAGCCGAATTTTTGAATTGCTTCAACCAATGGTTATGCTCTTTAATAGGCCTTTCTATCCCCATGCCCCTGGCTATTTGTGCTTCATATTTTTTAGATTCTGACACGTTTTTATGGGTGCTAGGATAATAATGCTTTACCACACCATCAAAAGGTGAATTCACTTCGGCCATACCTTGATAAAATGATTCTTTCTCAAAACAAGACAGCACCACAATACTGGGATCAACCGCTTTCATTTTTTGGTAATACTCAATAAAACCAGGTTGTTTACCACTGCGATAATTAACGAATACAAACTCTCCGCTTGGCGGGATAAGTCCATTTTGACCATTACCAAAGATTATCTGACCTGTTTCAGTTTCGAGTACATAATGTTTACTATTCGCTTTAGATAAACTGAAATCAGTTACTTTTTGCCATTCTTCATCGCCGACTTTAAGAATAAAAGGCAAATCGTTTTGACTTAAGTCAACAGGCGGAAACTTTACAAAGAGTTGCTGATTAGCTTGTCCATTAGTTTTGATATGTTGGTCCTGCCAAGAACTGACACTCGCTGCTTTTTGTTGCTCAAAGTATCGATAGCCCCCGTGAATGTAACGGTCCGCATCACCAAATGGTAAGGTGCCAGCTTTACCTGCTACATTATCGACAGGAGCATTACCTGTGCCTCGTTTGGCATCAAATTTATCTGGATATGATCCCCAGTTTAATTCCCAGTTACCATACACTTCATTGCCAATTTCCCAATATTTAATGTTATATGGTTCAGGATGGCCATTCTCAGCTCGTACTTTTGCCCAATCTTTGCCACCATTAGGATTAGCTCCCACCGGGCTATTCATATACTCAACCCAATCTGCCGCATCATCAGGTTTTTCGTAACCATAGGCCACCATCATAAAACCATGCTTAAAATTGGTGGTTTCTAATAATCGACCAAATTCATCACTGCCAAATTCATTACTTTGTGGTCCACGGTTATTACCACTGACATTATCAATTCTCTCAGATAATGGCCCTATTCCTCGTTTCCATTTATACAAATTCCCTTCTGAACCACCAGGAAACCTGTAGGTTGTTAAGCCAAGTTCGCTGGATAACGCGATAGTCTCAGGGTTAAATTCGCCACTTTCTAATAGCAAACCTTGACCGCCCTTAGGGTAGATATTATTACCACCAAAAAATAATGGCGACTGTTCACCTATTATATGTTGAGCATCAATGATCACGCTTGCTTGCTTGGATGCCTCGCCATTCATTGCAGAGTGTTGTGGCGCGCAACTAGCTAAACCTATAATAAAGCCCATGCTTGCGCCCATAACCAATAATGCTTGTTTATTTAATAAATAATGTTTCACTTGTACTCCTTTGGCAGCCATCAGCTCCCCCTCAAAATTAGGAAAATATAAAATAGATATGGCATAAGACAATTATCAATAAGATTACCTCAAAATCAGTAGCAGTACTGAAAGTTTACTGCCACAAAACAAGCTACTCTATTTGCAATGTATAGATAGACAAAGTGCTGGGTTCAATATCCACCATGAAGGTTTCAAGGTCGATTCTTTTTATAGACGACTCCTTGCCTTTAATACTTGTATTGTTGTTCCACATTTTTAGCTTAATTTCATTACTGCTAATGATTTTATCCCATACATTAACAAGCACGTTATTATAAGCTTTGGTTGTAGAGTTATTAATGACATAAGCAGTTATTTGCTTATCATCAGAAAAGGCCATAACCTTAATATCTGCTATTTCCCCCAAGTTTTGGTGTGCGATGTAATGTGTATTATAAACCCCTTCAATGAACGCCTTGGTCATCCAATACCCTCGGCCCCGCTCGGCTTTTTGACCTTTTTTAAAATAGACAGAGCGAGATTCTTTGCTAAAACCTCGAGACCATAACTCAAAGAACACTTCCCCTTTTAAACCGGCACGATAAGCTTCAGATTTGCCAGAATATATCCTAGTGACATTGGTCATTGGCGGCTCTTTCCCGCTAAAAGGGCCTCCACCTGCAGAATTAGATTCTTCGTTATACACAGCTTTACCAATAACCTTTGCAGCTGCGATTAACGAGTGCCAATCAGCCTGTGATGGACCATCATATGTATGGGCTGAAAACCCAGCATAGTCATCTTTAACACCAAGTTCTGCCACTTCTTTCACAAACTTGGTGCCTTGTTTGACTCCCCATGCAGCAGGGCCATTAATTTTAGGCATAGGCACCCCAGCATAGGTTTTGGTTTGCAGCAGGATCTTTAACTGTTCAATGGTGTTGTGTTCATTACTAGGGGTCATCACTTTTAACCATTCTTTTTAGATACCGACAAAATATCAATAGCCACGCCGTTGTCATTCATCAACTTTAAGTAATCGGCTAAAAACCTAGCCCACTTAGCGGCTTTAAATGCACTAGGGTTGTAGTTCCCACCGTTATATCCTCCGCCGGTATAAACCCAATTAGGCATATTATTAGCTGTACCATAGCCGTCGTAATCTGTAATTAATGTGGCCCAAAATTTGGTATCCGGACTCTTTGTTTTGATTCTTTGCATCACATCAATTTGATTATGGTAGATATTGAAGTTAGCCTCACCTTCAATCAATTCTTGCTTTTTATTTATACCAACTCGCCAATAAGGCATATGGATATCGTCAAAATACCAATCAAGAATGTCATCGCTATTGACGGCATTGACAAGGGCATCAGCAGAGCGTTCCATGTCGCCCCCTACAATATCTATTTTTTGTTTTAATGCTCCTGCTTTTAAGACTATTTCTGCAGCCAACAATTGCAGTGATGAACCTCCCAGAAGCACGCACAACAATACCGACCTTAGTCTCTGATTGTTTATTGTTCTTTTTGCCAACATCTTTATTGTTTTATTCACACTTATTTCTCAAATTATGGAAGCGTTAAACTTTGTTCAACTAGCTTTAATCGTTGTTCTAATTGTTTGACTTTTTCAGGAAACTTATTGGCCAGATTGTTTTTCTCAGAAGGGTCTTCATTCAAGTTATACAACCAAGTAGTGTTAGGTGCGTTAGTCCATAAAGCATCCATTCCAGGGCGCATATATTTCCAATTATTTAACCTAATACCCGCCAGTCCATCATAATGGGTATAGATAATTTCAGTTCTAGCTGTGGGTACATCCGTATTGATTAAATGATTTTCAATATTTTGACCATCAATTATCACTGCAGGTAATTTCGCGTCAGTTAGAGCGGCAAAGGTAGGTAATAAATCCATGGCGCTCACCATATCTGTACTGATTTGATTGGCTTTAATTCTGTTTGGCCATACGGCTACAGCAGGTACCCTCACTCCCCCTTCAAAATTGGTGGTTTTACCTTTTTTAAATGGCAAAGCAGATCCGCCATGCTCTTTTTTAGCTAACCATGGACCATTATCAGAGGTGTAAATAATTAAGGTGTTATCTGTTAAATTTAACTTGTCTAGGTGGCTTCGCAAACGGCCCACATTCCAATCTATTTCTTCAATCACATCGCCATATAAACCACGCTTACTTTTACCTTTAAATTGTTCTGAAACGTGCAAAGGTGTATGAGGCATGTTGGGGGTTAAATAAACAAAAAAAGGCTGGTCTTGATTTGCTTCGATAAACCCCAGTGCTTTATTAAAATAACGTTGAGTTAACCTGCTTTGATCAGCGGGATATTCAATAATTTTCTCATTTTCAAACAAAGGTACTATATCCATTACCCCTAAAGGTCTTAGCTTTTTATATAGATTGTTACCACTTCTCACTTTAATTTGATCGGCTTCGGCTTTCTCTAAATTGTATTGCTGATTAAATTTTACATTTTCGGAAAAACTGTGAGTGGCACCTATATACATATCATTGCTATAAGGCACGCCATAATAATAATCAAAACCTTGAGCAGTAGGTAAAGAGTCCGGCAAATCACCTAAGTGCCATTTACCAATCGCCGCTGTTTGATAATTTTTTTGTTTTAACATTTCAGCAATAGTGACTTCAGATGCTGGTAAACCCAGTGAATCAGGTTTTAACACTCTGACTACACCGTTTCTATGCCCCAATCGTCCGGTTAAAATCGAGGCTCGTGAAGGACTACAAACAGACGATGCCACATAAAACTGCTTAAATTTAATGCCTTCTTTTGCCATTGCATCTAAATGAGGGGTACTAATATTTGGTGACCCAAACACACCGATATCCTGATAGCCCTGATCATCGGTAAAAATGAGAATAATATTTGGTAAGTTTTTTGGAACGGGTTCTTTAGTTGTCGCACTAGCCACACCTACCCACCCTCCCCTGGTCAATACACACAGAATAGCAACATGAGATACAATTTTTTTTATGCCTATCATAATTAATTCATTGCCTTAAATAATCTGTCAAATCTGTAACTTACAAGACAATTAAGTCAATCAAAACCTCATTTATATGTATTAAATTTCTAACAGGAATTTCACATTTACAGGTAAATGTGAAAATTTATTACGGGAACTGCTTTGCACTTGGTTATATAGCTATACGTATTAATGGCAATGACTTATACAAGTGAACAGACTAGAACAAGGTAGAAAAATGATTAAACACCTGCGTGTTTTTAAAAGTGTTTTAATAACGATGGCGTTTGCACTGCCAGCAGCTGCGCAAACACTAGAATGGCAAAACCCTGAAGTATTCAGAGTAAACAAAGAACCAGCCAGAAGCTTTTTTTATAGCTTTGATAATGCCCAATCGGCTTTTTCAAAGACCCCTTGGGATCAAGCTAACCATATGTTATTAAATGGAAAGTGGAAATTTAACTGGGTAGAAACAGTTAAAAAGAAACCAAACGATTTTTTCAAAACAAGTTATGACGACAGTAAATGGGACGAAATTGCTGTGCCTGCCAACTGGGAAGTCAATGGTTACGGCACTCCTTTTTATCACTCTCACCAGTGTTTTAAAGCTAAAGCTGTGCCGCCTGAAATGCCGAGTCATTACAATCCAGTAGGCAGCTACCGTAAAACCTTTACCTTGCCTGATGATTGGCAACAAAAACAAGTTTTTGTCCATTTTGGCGCAGTCAAATCAGCTTTTTACCTATGGGTTAATGGTAAAAAAGTAGGCTATTCTCAAGACTCTAAAACTGCAGCTGAATTCGATATAAGCCAATATTTACAGGCTGGAGAAAACCAATTAGCAATGCAAGTTTATCGTTATTCTGATGGTTCATACTTTGAATGCCAAGATATGTGGCGTGTCAGTGGTATTGAACGGGATGTGTATTTATTTGCCACGCCTAAAGTTCACGTAAAAGATTTTCATGCTTACACCACACTGACTGATAATTATACCAATGGTGAATTACAACTCAGCGCATTAATTGATAATAAACACACTCAATCAGCTAGTGGTTATCAATTAAAAGTAGAATTATTGGATGATCAACAACAAACCTTAATTGAACAAAAGCTAAAGATTAAGAAACTATCAGCCAATAAAAATGGGTTAGTAGAGTTTACAGCTAAAGTTAAAACTCCGGATTTATGGAGTGCTGAACAACCCAACCTTTATGATCTAAAACTGACGCTAATGGATAATCAAGGCGCAGCAATTGAACACATAGGTCACAAATTAGGTTTTCGTTCTACAGAGCTTAAAAATGGCAATATCTTAATCAATGGTAAGCCGGTTTTATTTAAAGGAGTAAACCGTCACGAACACGACCCAGTTACCGCTCATGTGGTATCCAGAGAGCTAATGTTACAAGACGTGAAGTTGATGAAAGAATTCAACATTAATGCCGTACGTATGGCTCATTACCCTAATGACCCCTACATGTATTACTTGGCAGATATTTATGGTTTGTATGTTATGGACGAAGCAAACACCGAATCTCATGGTATAGGTGCAGCAAACCAAGGCCAAGCTTATAACCCTAACAATCACTTAGTGAACAAGCCTGAATGGGCTGCGGCTTATATTGACCGAGTGAGTAATATGTATCACGCGACCAAAAATAACCCATCTGTAGTTCTGCGTTCATTAGGTAATGAATCTGGGGATGGTCCTAATTTAGAAGCCACTTATGATTGGCTTAAACAACAGGAACCCAATTCACCTGTTATTTCTGAACAAGCGCAAATGCGCCGTCATACAGATGCTTATGGACAGATGTATGCTCCTATTGGTGATATAGAGCGTTATGCAAGACGCAAACTTGACACCAGTCGTCCAGTGATTTTAATTGAATATGAACATGCTATGGGTAACTCATTAGGCAACTTTAAAGAGTACTGGGATAGTTTTGAAAAATACCCATCACTACAAGGCGGCTTTATTTGGGATTGGGTTGATCAAACCTTTGCTATGCAAGATTTACAGGGAAATGATTTTTGGGGTTACGGTGGCGATTTAGAGCCCGCAGCAACCGTATCCTCATTAAGTTTCTCAGCCAATGGATTAGTGTTTGCTGACCGCACTCCCTACCCTTACTTGTGGGAAGTAAAAAATGTTCAGCAAAATATTGGCTTTAGTAGTGATGATATTACCAACGGTAAACTTGTTATTAGTAATAAACACTATTTCGCCAGTTTAGATGGTCACAGCTTAGCTTGGCAGTTATTGGCTGATGGAAAGCAAGTGGCACAGGGTGAAGGTATACCTTTAACTGCCGCTGCCCAAGAACAACAACAAATATCACTCGATTACGCAACAGAGCGTCAAGCTGGAGTAGAATATTTCTTAAATGTACAAGTGACTAGCGACCATAACAATGGCCTGATCTCTAAAGGGCATATTACCGCATGGTCACAATTAGCATTGCCAACTATAGAAGCTCCTACAGAAAAGCCAACTGATGTTAGATTATCTGTCAGTGATAAAGAACAACGCTACCTATTCAAAGGTCGCAATTTCAACTTAAGTATTGATAAAAAGTCAGGCTTAATCAGTTCCATGGAATATTTTGGTGACGAATTATTGAAAGCTTCTGCTCGCCCAGACTTCTGGCGAGCACCAGTAGACAATGATTTACCGATTAAAGGTTATGGCGATAAGTTTGCTCCTTGGCAAAAAGCAGGAAAAAGTAGCAAATTGGTAGCTATCAAACTAACAAAAGAGTCAAAGTATCAAGCCAAAGTTGAAATAGAGCATTATCTTGGCGCAGTAGAGAGCCGTTACTTCACCACCTATCATATATTTGGTAATGGTGAAGTGAAGGTTGATGTGTTTTTCTATGCTGCACCTCATAAACAACAATCTGAAATACCACGTTTAGGTACATTATTTCAGCTAGACAAGCAGTACTCTGATGTGAACTGGTATGGCCGTGGACCCCACGAAAACTATTCAGATAGAAATACATCGGCACATGTTGGCCAATTTAACAGCAACGTTGAAGACCTATACGTACCTTATGTGCGACCACAAGAAAATGGTTATCGTACTGATGTACGCCATGTCTCATTTTCTAATAAAGAAGGTAAAGGCATTACCTTTACCGGACAACCTTTACTAGGATTTGGGGCTCAGTATTACGATACAGCTGATTATCACGCCAAGCAAGGGGACGCAAAAATCAAAAATTTACATCCTCATGAATTAGAGAATAAACAAAGAATATTTATCAATATTGATTATTTACAACGTGGTATCGGTGGCACAAATACTTGGGGAGCGGAACCTTTGTCTGATTATATAATTCCTTATTTGGACTATCAGTATTCCTTCTCATTTAAGCCGTATAAACAATAAGAAAGGCAACACTAATGAAAATAAATAACAACAAATTACATAAAACACTACCTCTGTTAAGTGCCTTAAGCATTGCATTATTCACTATGAGTTGCGGTGGAAATAACAGTGAAAAAAGCACTGAAACAGTGGTACAGGATCCAGTGAACAAACCAAACGTCATATATATTTTAGTGGATGACATGGGCATTGGTGATATCGAACCTTATGGGCAAGAACTCATCAAAACCCCTAACCTACAGCGTATGGCGGACGAAGGATTGACCTTTTCCCAACATTACGCTGGTAACCCAGTTTGTGCTCCTTCAAGAGCAGCTCTGATGACAGGTAAACACTCTGGACGAGGACAAATACGTGGCAACTTTGAATTAGGTGGTTTTTCTGATGAAGAAGAATTTGGCCAACTACCATTACAGCCAAACACAACAACTGTAGCTAAAATCATGCAAAAAGCAGGATATACCACAGCTCTTATTGGCAAATGGGGCTTAGGTGGTCCGGGCTCTTATGGCGTCCCAACTAAGCAAGGCTTTGATTATTTCTTTGGTTATTTAGATCAAAAACAGGCACATAATCATTACCCGACTCACTTATGGCAAAATGAAGAAAGATTCCCCTTGAACAACGAAGCGCTTGACTCTCATGGACAACTTTCAGCGAGCGATGATCCAAATGATGAGGCCAGTTATGCTAAGTTCAAGCGTAGTGATTTTGCTCAAGATCGACTCACCAATGAAGCATTAGATTACATTGACAGCAATAAAGACAAACCGTTTTTCTTATATCTGTCTTATGCAGCTCCTCATGCTGCATTACAAGCACCTGATGCAGAAATAGCTAAATATTCTCATTTTGAAGATACCCCATATGATGGTAAATCTGATGGAAATTATCTTCCTGCATTTAAACCTCGCGCTACTCGTGCGGCAATGATTTCTCATATTGATCAGGGCATTGGCTTAGTATTAAACAAACTACAAAAGTTAGGTCTTGATGAAAATACTTTAGTCATATTTTCGAGCGATAACGGTCCTAGTTTTGAGGGTGGAGCCGATTTAGAGTTTTTTGACAGTAATGGTAAATTTCGTGGGTACAAGCGTGATTTATATGACGGTGGCATTAGAATGCCTACTATTGCTCGTTGGCCTAACAAAGTTCCTGCCGGTAAAGTGTCTGACCACGTATCTGCTTTTTGGGATGTGTTACCTACTCTGGCTGATTTAGTTGAAATTGACGCACCAAAGGATATAGACGGTATTTCATTTTTGCCCACTTTGTTAAACCAAGACGGTCAGCAAGAGCACGATAGTCTATATTGGGAATTTCATCACTGGAACGGCAGCCATAAACAAGCTATACGTATTCAAAATCAAAAAAATGCCGACTGGAAAGCGATTCGTTTCTTTAACAAAAAGGCTAAAAATGGTACTGCCATTGAGTTGTATAACTTAACGACTGATCCGCAAGAACAGAACAATGTGGCGCAAGAAAATCCAGATCTAGTAAAACAAGCTGAAGCATTATTTAACTCTTCACGGACTCGATCTTTTATGGATAGCTGGAACTTTGATTACTACAACGGCAAAAAGTAGTTATCCCCTTATAGAGCTGGCCTAGCCAGCTCTTTCCTTTAAAGGACGTAAACCATGTCACGCCTGCCAATCACTTTATTCATATTTTTTTCTTTTTACCTAGCTGTTGCACATAAAACAAAAGGTAATATTGTTGAAGCCGATTGGTTATATGAACAAGGGCAATTCAACCAAGCTAACAACCAATACCAACTGGCAGCACAAATCGGTAATTCCAGAGCTATGCATACTTTGGGTGTGATGTATTACCAAGGTCAAGGTGTAGAAAAAGACTTAGTTATTGCGACTATGTGGTTTAATTTAGCCGCACATCATGGTGATACTGCGAGTAAAGTCAGTGCTGCTTATTTAGCTAAACAGCTGACAAAAGTACAACAAGCTTCACTCCAAAAGTTATTAGATAAATATTCCGAAAGTCATAGTCAGGCGAACATCAACACCACTTATTACCCTACCCTACGTAATGAGTTAATTGGTAGTAAAATCACCCATGGCATACATGATATCACCCACTCAAACCTTGAAGATGAGTTTTGGGAATTTGAACAGGATGCAGATTTTGAAGAAGATGAATTTTTCAATGACGATAGCTATAGCCCTTCAAGTTCACTAACCTCACAAAGTAATCGACCATTTTACTTAATCGCAGATATATTAGTAGAAACTGACGGCAGTGTACGTGATATTGAAGTCGTACAAAAATGGGGAAATACCTTAATTGCCTTAAGAAAACTAGCAGAAAGTCATTACACTCCATCAACAATTAATAATACCCCTATACCCATACATAAACGTATTACTTTAGGCATCAGTGTCGATCATTTAAGAAAAATTGATTTGGCTGAAGTGTTATCAAGAGCTGTCTATAAAAGCATTACAAAAGTGCTAATCAATACTCGTGATAGCGACAACCCAAGCGATCAATATCAATTAGCTATTACCTTAATGAATTTCCCAGGTCTCACTCAAACCTCAGAACAAGTAGATCAGCTATTGTTAAGCGCCGCAACCCAAGGCGTAGCCCAGGCTCAATATGTCTATGCCAATAAGCTTTACCAAGAACTAAATGATATACCTGCTGCGATTTATTGGTTATCGGAAGCAGCAAAACAAAGTTTTGCTAACGCAGAATATAGACTAGGGGAATTATTTTTAATCAGCCCTTGGATAAC
Organism: Paraglaciecola sp. L3A3; assembly: GCF_009796765.1. NCBI lineage: Bacteria > Pseudomonadati > Pseudomonadota > Gammaproteobacteria > Alteromonadales > Alteromonadaceae > Paraglaciecola > Paraglaciecola sp. L3A3. The sequence continues at coordinate 2,178,697 of NZ_CP047023.1, read as the reverse complement.
ATACAACCAAGAAAAAGCGGCATTTTGGTTAAATAGAGCCGCCCAGCAAGGCCATGTTTTTGCATTAAGACGTGCCGCAGCGATTATGCTTGGGACTGACCAAGATCAATTGAAAGATCCACAAACAGCGATGGAATATTTACAACATATTGCAACCAAAGAAAAAAACAATCCCGAATATCATTACTTGTTAGCCCTGGCTCATAATCAAAAAATACCAAGGGATCGCATGTTAGCAATTAAGTCGTTAAATCGAGCAATATTTCTTGGTGATCAGCTCAGCTGGAATACTAACGACTGGCAACAACAATTAACAAGATGGCAAACCGGCAGTGTCACTGTTCAAGATTTAGGAAATCAATAATGACTCTTCCCAGCCTACTTCCACCCACAAAAAAAATCAATGATTAGGTAATAAACTATGACACTACGCTATTTACATAAACACCACAAGCAAGGCGCTTTACCACGCATCCTAAGTTGTTGCTTGTTATTATCCATTTTCAATGTATCTGCTGAAGATAAACTCCAAGTCACACCCACCCCCATTATTCAACCTAATATATTAATGATAGTAGTGGATGATTTAGGCTGGAGTGACCTAGGTTTTAGTAATAGTAGTGGTGTATTCGACACTCCCAATATAGACACATTAGCGAAACAAAGTTTACGTTTTACAGATGCCTATGCAGGCGCCGCTAATTGCGCGCCTAGCAGAGCAGTACTGATGAGTGGTCAATACGCCCCAAGACATGGTGTGTATACGGTTTCTCCATCAGATAGAGGCAAGCCACAAACTCGTAAATTAATACCCGTGAAAAATGAAGATTTTTTACCTGATGAAACCATTACCCTAGCCGAATCACTCAAAAGTGCGGGCTATACCACAGGCCATTTTGGTAAATGGCATCTTGGTGATGATCCCACTACCCAAGGTTTTGATCATAATGTGGCAGGATACAAAAAAGGCCACCCAACTTCATATTTCAGTCCTTATAATATGCCAACTATTAAAGATGGGCCAAAGGGGGAATATTTAACACAGCGTTTAACCACAGAAGCGATTAACTGGATAAAACAAGTTAAGCAACAACCATTTTTTGCTTATATACCTTACTACACAGTACATACACCACTACAACCTATCCCAGCCTTGGAAAAGAAATATCGCAGCAAGCAAGGGATCATTAGTGGCAAACAAGCAAAATATGCAGCTATGGTTGAAGCTATGGATAACAATGTTGGGAGATTATTAGCGGCATTAAAAACTAATCAATTAAGCGACAACACTTTAGTCATATTTACCTCAGATAATGGTGGCATTCGTGGTATATCACCACAAGATCCTTTACGAGCAGGCAAAGGCTCTTATTATGAAGGCGGCTTACGCGTGCCTTTATTAATTTATTGGCCAACTAAAATCGATCCAAGAGTGACTCATGTTCCCACTGTTAACGCTGACTTATACCCAAGCCTAATTGCATTAACGGGTGCTAAATTGCCTCAACAACCACTTGATGGAAAAGACTTAACAAACTTATGGTTGAGCCCTGACAAGCAAATTGATAAGAAGCTAACAGAACGCGCTTTATTTTGGCACTTCCCTATTTACCTTGATGCAAAAAATGCCATATCCAATCAAGCTACCGATCCTTTATTTAGAACTAGACCAGGCTCAGTGATCAGAAAAGGTGATTGGAAGCTCCATCACTATTTAGAAAATGATAGCTACGAGTTATATAACTTAAAACATGATTTACCTGAGCACACCAATCTTGCGAAATTTTTACCTGAAAAAGTAGCAGAATTGAAACTAGACTTAGCACAATGGAGAAGTGAAATTCAAGCACCAACTAACTTGCCATTGAACCCTCTTTACGACGCAAAAATTGAATCTCAACTAACCTTAAAAGCATTATTAAAATGAATCGATTAATAAAAACCACACTAATTTTCGCTTTATCTTTACTCAGTCAGTTTTCATTGGCTAAAGATAACCAACTTAAACCCAATATTTTATGGTTAACTTTTGAGGATACCAGCGCATTCGAGCTAAGTAGTTATGGCAATAAACATATCAAAAACCCCAATATTGATACCTTAGCCAGCAGTGGATTTAGATTTAATCGGGTTTCATCTAATGCGCCCTATTGCTCACCCGCTAGAAGTACCATTATTTCCGGCGCATATGCTACAACCTATGGCGCAGATCATCACCGTGCTCCCATTCAAGCCTCTGCAAAACGGTTATTTTTCCCTGAGCTATTGCGCCAAGCTGGCTATTTCACCAGTAACAATAAAAAACGTGACTACAACGTTAAGTTGAGCCAAAAAAGATTGGCTAAAATATGGGATGAATTTGACAGTAAAGCCAGTTATAACAGCGTCCAACGCCAAAGCAAGCAACCGTTTTTTTCTGTATTTAACGCTAATATTACCCATATGAGCAGGTTAACCTCTCACACATTAGAAGGTCGCAGAGATTTTACTCAATCTGGAGTAAACCCAGCAGCCACTCCTGAATATTTGCCATCATTACCTGAAATAACATCAGACCATCAATTTCATCTTGAAGGTGTAATAGATATTGATACTTGGGTGGGGTTATTTATCGCTGATTTAAAAGCTAAAGGTCTTTACGATAACACCATTATTTTTGTGTTTTCAGATCACGGTGGCAGCTCCCCAAGAGGAAAAGGATTTTTATACCAATCTACAGGTTTACATGTACCTTTTATTCTTCATGTCCCAGAGCAATTCAAACATCTAGTTCCGGGTTCAAAAACAGAACTGGTCAATAAACAACTTAGTTTTGTTGATTTAGCCCCTACAGTTTTAAGCTTAGCCGGCGTTGCAGCGCCAGACGAAATGCAAGGGCAAGCCTTTTTAGGGCAATTTGCTCAGCATAATCGACCTGTGAATTATGCATTTCGTACCAATCAAGAGCAGCACTACGATCCACAAAGAGGTGTAACAGATGGTCACTATAGCTATGTGAAAAACTATCTGCCTCGTAAACCACTACAGTTACGCAATGATTTTCAATGGGGTATGCCCGGCAATATAGCCTTAGATGAATTCGCTAAAAGTCGCGAAGGTGAAAACATCAAGCGTTCATTGTATCAGGGTAAACAAGACGAATATTTATTCGATTTAACGACTGACAAGTACGAACTTGAAGATTTATCGAAATCAGCTGTGGTTGAGCATAAAGTGGTATTACAAAAAATGCGTAAACTGGTTGCTACACATATACGCAATAGTCGCGATTTAGGTTTTGTACCTTTGGCTTTTAAACAAGATCAAGCATTTGCAGATTGGCTCCCTACTAAGTTAGAAATTCAACAACTACATGATATAGCCGAGCGTGTATCTGCAGCCTCAGTGCAGGATGTAGCTTACTTTGAAACTAATCTAGCGCATCCAAATGGCATAATACGTTTTTGGGCGGCCCAAGGATTTGCCGAACTAGCTGCTAAAAAATACCTAATAAACGCCCCAAAAGCACTATTAAAAGCTACAAATGATAAGTATGCGGCGGTTGCCACAGTTGCGCGAGAAGCTATGGTTTATTTACAGGCACCAGGTGCAGTTGAATCATTATTAGCAGCTAAAGATTCACAACATCGTCGTTCTGCTCTTGAGACTATAGCCTGGACACATCCAAATTTATTAGTTCATCACTTGGATTATTTTCGGAAAAATAATAATGGACAGAATCACGTCATTCTAGCTGCTATCGGAGAACTATCTGCATTCGATGTAGCCACTAAAAAGCAAAAGAAGAAAGGAATTAGTGTCAATCAAACCCGACGGCCTTTAGATCCTTTACCGAACTAATTTCAACAAACAGTTAAAATTCACTTAAAAAAAACAGGCTCAATAATGAGCCTGCTTTTTTATTATTCACCATACTAAATTTACAATTTTTTATTGAAAATAAATGCTACTTAATCAATATAAGCTTCAGTCAAATAGCCTAATTTAAACAGGAAGTTATGAGACTCTTTTAAGGTTTCTTTATATCTCGCTTTATTAAAAAAGCCATGTTTTTGCCCTTCATATAAACGCAATTCACTGATCCCACCTTGAGCAGTTAATGCCTGATCAAATGCCTGGCCCGTTGCCACAGGTATTAAATCATCTCTAGTTCCCAGCATAGTCAGTGTAGGCGGGCCTTCGGAGGTAATGTTATGTAAGGGTGAAAAGCGTTGCCAATATTTATTCACACGTGCATAACCGTAACCTTTAGGTCCATTATCAATCACTGGATTAAACAAGATAAGTGCTTGTGGTTTGGGGCTCACAGATAAGTCATCAGTAGGATCATTAAAATCACTTATAAAAGCAGTTGCTGCCGCTAAGTGACCGCCTGCAGAACCTCCACTTGCAATAATGTTATTAGCATCAATATTTAGACGTGTGGCATTTGTACGCACCCATCTCATGGCAGATTTTGCATCAGACACTGCATCTGCAGGGGTCGTTTTATTTCTTGATTTAACCCGGTAGTCAACCAAAATAGTGACCAAGCCTTGTTCGGTGAAATATTCACTTTGAGGTTTAAATTGAGTTATTTTCCCGCCATTCCAGCCTCCACCAAAAAAGAACACTATCGCTGGCACTTTCTGCCCTTGGCTAATATTTTTAGGTGTATGCACCTCTAGTTTTAAAGGTTTCCCAGCGACTTCTTTATAGGTGAAGGTTGCAACATTGTTACTTGAGGTTTTATCATTGACCACTTTAGTATCAGTCACATTTACTTTTGCAACCTGACTTGGCTGCTCTTTTAAGGTTTGAGTTGAACACCCCACCACAGACAATAAAATTAAGGGTAATATTGAAGATCGTAGCACCGACTCAGGATTGAGTATTTTTACAAACTGAAGCATATTTGCCCCCTATTAAACATTAAGAAAATTTGAGCTTTATAACTTGTCAATTTATAGCTGGACGTTATTTTGACAAGACAAACTTTTTATAAAAAACCATCGCCATAACAATAGCTCTTAACATTTAACAAGTAATCAACTAAAACACGTAATAAAACCAAGAGACTAGCAAAAGCCGCCATGTTAAACACAACAAGTTGAGATAAAGGCGGGGCAATATGAAGTGTGCTAGTATAATGAGAAAAAGGGACTAACTAATTTACTAAAAATAACTCTAATGATTATTCTAAACAGCTCTTGCGCTGCGTTCGTCCGCTAAACATCGCAAATTGCGCGAAATTATAAAAAAGGTTGAACAGTACTAATAATACATAATTCAACCTTTGCAAATAACATCCTTGTTACTGGATTAGCATTGGATATTATTTGCTAGCAAAAACATCAAAAAATTCGGTGGTATTTTTGATCTGGTTATAACCAAAAATCCAACACACTTCTACGGTATCAGAAAAATCAAATCCACCAGCTGTAATGGCTGCATTGTCATAACGGCCATCTTTACCATTGTATTGGTTGCTAATTTCTTTGGCCAACTTCCATAAATTACCTACTTGCTTATCGTTTAACACTCGTGGCCAGTTACCAATATTTTCAGTATTAAAGCCTGGCGTCCCATTTCCTACAGCATTACCATCGGCAATCTTTTCATAATCAGTATAATCGCGCACATAGTCTAAATCTTTAGGCGAAGTTGAGCCTTCGTTCCATTTACTATGTTGAACAATATGCACTCGTGTTTTGACATCAATATCTGTTAAATTAGTATGTAAAGCTCTGACTATATCAGCTGAAAAATCAGATTGACCTGCTTCTGCAATCCAGATATCCCCCCCCGCTTTTAATGTATTAACAACCAGTTGAGTCACCTCTTTTAAGGCTTTATCATAATTGATATGAGCATCAGACCAATTATTGCCAAACGCCAAATCAAATAATTCAGCTGAAGGCACATATAATCCCTCTTGAATACCATAAGCACCAGCCACAGCGTGATATTTCACCTTAGCAAATTTAGGATGAGCTAACATAGTCGCAATAGCCGCTTGAGCATGAATATCGTCTACATCGGTTTTACTATCAAATTGCGGTAAGAATAGATCTTTACTGGTATCAAACTTGCCCAGCATATCGCCTTGCTCACTGGCACTGATACAAGCAACAGAAAACACCATACTTACAAACCACACACCTAACGCTATTGTTCTTTTCATTTTTGCCTCTTTAAAAAATAACTAAAATTATTTGATTGAGTGAAATATCATCTATCGAACCAAAGAAGCAACAACATATTATATTACTTATTAATGCGCACCCATTTAGTTTTAAAACATAAAGCTTTTACTGAGTTACATAATTAATCATCAGCTTTTAACAAGAATTGGAGTAATCATTAGCTCGACTTTAGAGGAAAACAGGCACCAATAAATTCATTAAAAGTAGAAGTTTGTAAGTCTTTTTTGGTCTGTAACTAAGAGAATAATCATCATAGAGAATACTTACTGTATAAAAATCAATAGATAATATATTTGATAATAGCTTTAACACGGAAGGAAGGTTTGTCGATAATTATTAATCCGACCAATTCGCACACATGTGTATGCTTCATTTCGAGTGTATATTTTGGTTTTTTATTGGAGATTTGAAAATATAGGGCAGAAGGCGATGATTAACTGGTCGGTGTGATAGGATTTATTCCGTACATCCTGTACTTCCCCCCTAGCCAAAAATGCCGCTACCAAATAGCGCGTCTCTGAAGTGATGTGTTTGAAAATAAAGACAGAAGGCGATGATTAATTGGTCGGTGTGATAGGATTTATTCCGTACATCCTGTACTTCCCCCTAGCCAAAAATGCCGCTACCAAATAGCGCGTCTCTGAAGTGATGTGTTTGAAAATAAAGACAGAAGGCGATGATTAATTGGTCGGCGTGATAGGATTTATTCCGTACATCCTGTACTTCCCCCCTAGCCAAAAATGCCGCTACCAAATAGCGCGTCTCTGAAGTGATGTGTTTGAGAATAAAGACAGAAGGTGATGATTAATTGGTCGGTGTGATAGGATTCGAACCTACGACCCCTGCACCCCCAGCCAAAAATGCCGCTACCTAGTAGCGCAGATCCGAATTAGTGAGTTTTAAAATAAAGACAGGAGAAGATGATTAATTGGTCGGTGTGATAGGATTCGAACCTACGACCCCTTCACCCCCAGCGAAGTGCGCTACCAAGCTGCGCTACACACCGACCGAAGCAGAGAAGTTTACTCATTTTTAATTTCTTTGCAATGGATAATATTGAAGTAAGTAATCAACTGATTAGAGTTTAAACAATTATCTCAATTTTCCAGCAAGTTTGTTGCTGTTATGCAAAAAATTAAGTTAAAACTGGTAGACAGAACCAGTTTTAACTTAGTCAATCATCATCCTTTATTCAGCTTTTAACCACTTTAATAATAATTGTTTAATCACTTTACCATCTACCAGTTTAAAGTTTTGTGGTGCATCCACTAGGCGGTTTCGACCATCTTGAACCACTAACAGCCCATCAGGTAACTTTGACCCTAAACTTTGCGATGTGATCTCTAAACCATCGGTTTCAGATACGCCGTCTATCATCACCTCAAGATCCATATCAATTTTAAAGCTGCCTAAATAACGGTTGTCTTGCTCCAGAGCAAACACTCCATAGCTATTATTACCTTGACTCGAAGCCACTAAATATCGCGCGCCATCCATAACATAAATCCCCATACCTTCTACATCGGCTACAAAAGTGTCAGAAGTAGTCACGATTAACTTCGCCGGAATATCTATAGGCTCGGCAGTAACTTGCCAAATACCGCTAGATTCTTCGCCAAAATACAGTTGTTTATTGATATCATCGGCGACACAACCTTCGGGTTGACTGGGTACCTTAAATTCTCTGACTAATTTACCTTCAATTTGATTATGGTTTGTAGATAACAAATACTGCTGATAATGACCGTCAGTATCATTGATAAACACATAATACTTTTCTTGTTGTTGATACATACACAAGCCGTAGACATCGCCTAAGTCGGTTTTAATATCCGTTAAAAATGCAATTTCACCGCTGTCCTGTTGAATTGAAAATACACTAATACTTTTCGTACTGCGATTACTGGCGGCGGCTATATCAATAACCTTATTGCCCAGCTTAAAACCATAACGTAAATCAACATTGTTTACCCGGCCGATATTGAGCTGTTGTAACAAGTTACCTGCTAGGTCGTACAACAACATACCTTGTTTTTTGTTAGTCCCTAGCACTCGACTTTGTTCTGGATCAACAAAATTAATCCAAATGGCCGGATCATCCGCGGCATCACCATATGCAGACACTGGCTCACTTTGGGCAAATGCGCTAATACTCTGCATACGATTCAGTTTCTGTTTACCCGAAGTCAGTACTAGCGGTAATTCGGTTGTTAAATATTGCTCGCTGCCATCATCATAGATACCTAACAACAGACTTTCCTCTAGTTGTAAGGCATTCACAGTTTCTGGCTTACCCGCGCCAAGTAATTGAATAAACGAGCCAGTTGTTGGTTGACTGCTATTAGCCTGATTAAGCGGAATATGCCAAACCCCTTGCTGTTCAGGCGTACTGATTAATAGATCGCCATTAGTCAGAACCTCTACATCAGACACCTCCCCTGTTAAAGGCCCAAAGGGTTGCACTGCCGTCACTAACTCTCGGATTAATTCCGCTTCAGGATCAGCAGAATATCGCCATACACCAATATTTTCTTCCACTACATACAGGTTTGCTCTTGCATCATCCACCGCACAGGCTTTGGTTTCTGGTGCACCAACAAAATCATGAACAAATATATCCACCAAACTATGACGAATCCCATCCACAATAATACGTTGTTCAATGCTGCCTAGTGTATTAGCGACAAATACCGACAAGTGGCCCTGAGGCATTTTATACCAACATACAGCTTCTACTTGAGCTTCTGATTTAGCTAGTGTTTGTAGTAAGGCCAGCTGCTTATTTTGCCAATCTAATCCCAGGATTAACACTTGGCCTAAATCGTTATCCAAAGTAATGATTAAGCTATAGTTTTTATCACCTATTTGAATATTGTCACGCCAATCCAGTGCTTCTAAATTACCCGCAAAGGTACTCAAAACTTTACCATCAAGATCAGTCAACATAAGCCCTTGGCTTTCGCTGGTTAACAACCAGTATTGCTCTTGCTGGTAACGAATGGGAGTAGCAGACTTACCACTTATATTATTTTTTGTGGCGACGGCTAAAGGCACTGTTTGGCTACTTATAGCCAAGGGCTTTGATATGCTCTGGCAGCCGTTTAATAAACCCAAGGTAATAAGACATAAAGTCAAAAATTTCATAACACGCTCTTATACATATTGTAATGATAAATACGCTGCCCAGCAGCATTGATAAATTGCACTAACATATTGTTATCTGTCACAGAAACAGATAAAAACCCCGCTTCACTTTTGGAAAATTGAGTAAACTCTCTTTGTCCAACCGGGCGCAATTCAGAGCCAGCTCCAGATACAAAGTGCTCAACTTTTTTCCCTGCAGATCGGTTATGTTGTAAGTCATGTTCGTGGCCAGCAAAATATGCATCAATTTTATACTTTTCAAATATCGGCTCTAACACACCTTGGATGCCCGAGGTTTTACCATAACGTTTGCCGCTAGAGTACAAAGGATGATGACCAATCACTATATTCCACTTTGCGCTAGAGTGGGCTAATTGATGCTCTATCCAAGCTAATTGTTTAGCGCCATCTTGTTTTTGCGTTTCGGCATATTTAGCTCTGTGTTTATATTCTGGATTAAGTGGATTACTATCAATAAATAACACCAACATTTCAGCGTTGTCGCCAACCTTGAAGGTTTTAGCATAATAAGGATGAGGGAAAACCCAACGGCGACTACGTTGTGAATAGTCAATTTGTGCTTGCCAATTCCCAGCGTAATCATGGTTTCCTAAAGTAGGATACCAATCTACAAATAAATTAGGCCCGTGATAGATATTTTCAAAAGATGTTTGCCAATATGGGTCATCTACAGATGCCACACCCTTAGAGTAAAAATTATCACCTGTGGTGGTAATAAATTCACCGTCTAATTGGTACATGACCACATCCATCATTTCAGCTACAGGAACTTGCTGATAATGACCATTTCTTCCCCAATCTCCTAACACCAAAAAACTCAAACTGTCTTTAGGCATTGCTAGATCGCGCACTTGATGTGTTTGATAAAATTTTTGGTCATGCACATGTGCTGCATTCCCAGCAAAGCTCAATACAGACAAAACCATTACAATAACGATAACGATACGAGTTAACATTTGTTCTCCCACTAGCCTCATTTAACTAGGCCACAAAGAATATTTCAGCTTTACTTCACATATAACTAAATATGAGCATTCAACATTGAATGCTCAATTAAGGTATTGCCCTTCTTACAACATCCAATTAAAGCCAATTTCAAAGGTACGACCGTACTTTTCATACTGAGCATTATTATTGCGTTGATCAAAGTAGTTGTAGAAAGCTTCATCAGTGATATTGATGGCATTAAAATACACATGCATATCCTGATTGATAAAATATTTGCTGGTAAAATCTACTTGTTGGTGGGCATCTTCCATACGGATTAACTCGCCATCAATTTCTTCTAAGTTTTCACTTTTATAGGTCATGGTTAAACGCAGACTTAATAAGTTACTTTCGTAACCTATAGTCACATTACCAATTTTGTCTGATTGATTAGGTAAAGAGGTTTCATACCTTTCGCCGTCAAACATAGTCACAGCATCTGAACTTGAAAACGTACCATTGGTTGACAATAACAAACCATTATCAAACGCTTTAACCCAAGATAATTCAACGCCACTAACACTGGCCGACTCGCCATTAATAGGTTGCATTACTTCATCGAATCCATCCCACTGGGGTAAATCTGCTACATCAGCAATAATCACAAAGTTATCGATATTTTTATAGAAGTATCCAGCAGAAAGCACACCAATGCTGCCTGGGTAATATTCTAAGGTTAAATCAAAGTTATCTGACTCAAATGGCTCTAGTTCTGGGTTGCCGACTTCCGCTTCTCGCTCAGTAACAAACACCCCATCATCTTCTTCTGTTTTAGACTCAATGATTTGGAACGCTGCAGAATCTTCAAATTTCGGGCGCGAAATCGTTTGAGTAAATGCCCCACGACCAATCAGCTTATCGTTAAATTCATAACGGACATTCACACTAGGTAAAATATGGTCATAACTTTTTTCTACTTGCCAAGCTGTATTGACAACGTCTTCGAGATCAAGCTGCTCGTCTTCGATTAACTCAACTCGCATACCTGAAGTACTAAAATCAGTGTCTTCAAAACGTAAGCCAGCAACCAAAGTTAATTTTTCCCATTCCATACGGCCCATCACATAAGCAGCGAAAATGTCTTCGTTATTCACAAAAGACGCCCCATTAGATTCAAGCTCAGAATCTAATTCAGCTAATTCAAGACTAGAACGATTGTCTGCAAAATGACTACGCATAGCCGCTCTGTCTAAACCTGGACCAAAATCACCTAGCCCCCAATCAGGTTGGGCGGTGGCAAACATAGCCGGGTCAATTCCATCAAAATCACCGTCATAGATAAAAATATTGGCGGTGGCTGATTTTTCACGAGCACGGTATTTAGCCCCAAACTTCAATTCAACACTTTTACCCTGTATATCCCACAAACGAGTGAAGTCGATCTTCGCCATAGTTTCTGTGTCTTCGGCAAGATTCCTTTCAAAGCTCACTTCATCCAATTCATAATTACTCAAATCCATCGCCGCTGCATCTTGAGTAATCTGCGGGATTTGCCCCTGCATGTCAGAGTCGATAGCCATTTCGTCACCAACAAAGGTGTAGTAAAGGGCATCTGGCTCATCTTCATCTGCTTTTGAATAACCTAACTGATATTCCAGCAACCAGTCGTTTAATTGATGTTCAGCCCCGGCGGTAACAGAAAAAATAGTTTGGGTTTCTTCTCTGTCTTTACTGCCACGTTCGATTTCAGAGTCTTCGCCATCAAAAGTAAAAGTATTGGCCATACGATATTCATCATCGGCAAAGCTGCTATACAAGGTGCGTAGGTAATACTGATTGTTAAAATCAGGACGGTAATCCACATTCACTGCCGCACCGATTCTTTCCCGAGAAATACTGTAGTAACGTTGTTCTATTTCGTCGTCACCATTGGCTTCGATATTATCTGAACCAAAATCTCGTTTGGCATAAGACACAGCGCCGGCTACACCTAACACCTCGTTAAATACATGGGTACCACTGGCTGAAATTTTAGGGCTGGTTTCTGAACGTAATTGGTTTTGGCTCGCCTGCACATTCACACTGGCACTGGTACCTTGACGGTCAAAAGCACTAAGGCTTTTCACTTCAATAGAACCACCAATGGCATCGGCATCCATATCGGATGTGACTGACTTAGACACTTCTAAACTTTGAATCAACTCAGAAGGAATAACATCTAATGCTACAGAACGCACACCAGACTCAGGCGAAGGTACATTGACACCATTAATCGTCACATTATTTAAATTCGGATCGATTCCACGAATGCCAACAAAACGCCCTTCCCCTTGATCTCGCTCAATGGATAAACCAGGTAACCTTTGCAAAGCCTCAGCTGCATTGTGATCAGGAAACTGGCCAATAGCATCAGCCGACACAATAGACTTAAGCGTATCTGCCACTCGTTGTTGATTAATGGCACTGGCTTGCCCTTCTCGCAATCCATAAACAATAACTTGATCTAACTCTTTATCGGCTTTAGGTAATGTTATTTTTTGTTGTACTACTTGGCTACCTTTTACTGAAATGGGCACTTCTGTAGTCGGCACACCTAGATATTTCACCACTAAGGTGTAATCGCCATCTGCTAAATTAGCAAAACGAAAACTACCGTCTCGACGAGAAACAGTACTTTGCGCTAATTCTTTAATTTTGATTTCGGCGCCTTCAACAAAGCTGGTTTGACTATTGTTCAGTAGTGAACCTTGAATACTGCCATCATCAGCCAAGACTGACTGACTAGTGAATGCCGCTAGACATGCTAACGCTAAAGTGGTTTTTATCATTTTCATTGTTAAGCCTTTGTTTTCGCTTTTGGTTATGTTTGTGCTAAGTGATGGCTCGACAAACTAGACAGCAGGAGTGACAGTTTTATGACAGGCATAAAGTTTGTTGCAACATATAGCACTAAAATAGCGATTTAAGCCGTTTATAATTCAGCTATTGAGCTTATTTGACCTCCCTACAACAAGCTTATTTAAAGGGCTAATCTAGATTCAAAGACAAAATTAATATGCCGATATTCATCATATTGTCACTTTCCTGAGCCAATATGACCCGTGATAATAAAACTTAACCCCATCACTATGGGTGAATAAAATTAAGCAGTAAAAATTGAGTAGTAAAATGAACATCTCTTTATTAGCCCGCCACCAAAGATTATTTTCTGTGGCCTGTGCTTCTTTAACCTTGTCTTTAACTCTAGGAATAGGATTAGGTAAGCTAAAGCCCTTAATGGATATCTCTTGGTTAGATATTTTAGGGGAAGGCAGCATTGCTTTACTTTCACTGTTCTGGATATTTTTTATCTTGGTTAGCAGACCGCCAGGTAAAGTCACCACAGCTTTAACCTTAGGCCTAAGTTGCTTCTTATTTTCGGCTAACTTAGACTTAGTGGATGAATTCATTTTCTATCAAGAGTCAATTAGCTGGTTAAGCATGATTGAATCTATTCCAGCCGGCGTGGGCATGTTAACCATGAGTTATGCGTTATACCAATGGCACCAAGAACAATTGATCCTCAATAAACAATTACAAAAACGTGAAGCCAATTTTCGCCAGCACCAACAAGTCGATTTTATTACCACCCTATACGACGCAGAATATATGCGTCATCAAATAAACAGCGAATTACAAAACAAACAACAAACGAATTTTTCAGTGGTGATGTTAGATATCAATAACTTTGACCTATTTAACCGTCGTTTTGGTCATCAACAAGGCGATAGTTTACTCCGTGAGATATCAGATTTAATTCTAATGAATTTACGCAGCACAGATTTAGCCTGTCGCTATGCCGGCGACCGTTTTATCTTATTATTTCCTAATACTGATTTAGCATTGGCACAAAAAATAGCCACACAAATAAAAAAAGCGATTAGCAATATCGCCTTCAAACCAGAATTAACCGCAGATCCTGTTTACCAACAACTCACCTATGCTGTAGAAACAGCCATGTCAGGTGATGCGGCAGAGAGCTTATTACAAAGAGTCAGCCGGCGTTTAGAGTTATTTAAACAAGGTCAACAGCTGCATGAATAAAAGGCCCTATTTTTGTGTAGACGACAAAACGATCCCTGCCCACCAACTAGCGGCCAGTGTGCTAGATTTTTCTCGGTCAAGACAGGTCAATAAAGACAGGTTACTCAGAGGAACCGGCATATTTACTGAAGATTTGCTGTCCGAGAAAAAACTCAGCATCCAACAAGTATTAAAACTCCTGAATAATGCACAACAATTAACGCCAGGCAATGACTGTGCTTTTTTACTAGGCAAACGCTTGTTTCCCAGTAATTATGGAGCAATATCCAATGCTCTGATGCATAGCCGAGATTTAGCAGAAACACTCAGGGTATTAGCTGTATTAGGTAGTCAAATCTGTCCTTTTTTTGCCGCAAAAGCCCATTCAACCGCTGAACGTCAATATTTATTAATTACCGATACAGTGGGCTGTAAAAACCAATTACAGTTTTTAGCTGAATTATATTTTAGCGCCTTAGTTTCGGCCACAAAGTTAATATTCGGCCAACGTATCCCCTTTCACTTTGACTTACCTTTTACAAGGCCTATATACATTCAAGAATATGAAGTCCATCTAGGTCATAGGGTTCGTTTTTCACAACCTATGATGAGTATTAGCTTCGATAAAAAATGGTTAGCCGCCAAATGCCAACACCCTAGTCACAGTTTAAAATGGCATGCCATCAAACAAGCTAAACAATTAACCATACCACAACAGGGTTTTTTACAAGCCGTACGCCGCTGTTTAGTAGCACAGCATAATATTGGCTTACAACAAATAGCTGATAGGTTTGAGATGAGCCCAGCCACATTCAAACGAAAACTGAAACAACATGGACATAGTTTTCAACAACTACATGACGAGTTAGGTAAACAACAGGCCATATTTTTACTGCAAATTCAGCAATTAAGTAATGAACAAAGCGCCAGCTTAATGCACTTTAACGACCTATCTAACTTTAGACGTTCAGTCAAACGCTGGACCGGCCTCACTCCTAGTCAATTGAGATTTATTAACTGACACTTGACCTAACTAGCTAGAGTCAGCTACTCGTTTTCCTGTGGTTTATGCTATCGTATTGACATCACCAGACCAGAATTCAAGTTAACTAGAAAATTGGGAGGTTCAAATGGCCCAGTGGCTAAATGCAACATTAATGAGCAGGACAGATTGGAATGACCATTTGTTTAGTTTGCGGGTTGCCTGTGATGATTTTCCTAGATTCAAAGCCGGACAATTTACTAAGTTTGGTCTTGAACAAGATGGCAAAGTTTTGTCTCGACCTTACTCGCTGGTCAACTCCCCTGATGATAATGAGTTAGAAATTATCGCCGTCCCTGTTGCAGACGGTGAATTGTCCCCCAAGTTACACCAATTACAAATTGGTGATCCTTTAAAAGTGATGGCACCGGCAACGGGTTTTTTAGTGATGGATGAAATACCTAAAAGCCGAGACTTATGGTTAATGGCTACTGGCACAGGAGTGGGTCCTTTTTTATCAATTTTAGCCACTCAACAAGTGTGGCAAGATTATGAAAACATTATCTTGGTCTATGCCGCTCGTTACGAACACGATCTAGCCTACAGCCAACTGATTGACTCTTGGTCTACCAAATATGCCGCCAAATTTCACTTTGTGCCAATTGTCAGCCGAGAAAATAAAGAGGGTAGATTACGCGGCCATATCCCAAACCTACTAAAATCAAGACGTATTCAACAACAAGTAGGGTTAGATATTCACCCTGCTAACAGTCAAATTATGTTGTGCGGTAACCCTGACATGCTCAAAGACGCCACACAAAGCTTAATTGAAATGGACTTAACTAAACACCTTAGACGTTCACCCGGGCAAATATCTTTAGAACGATATTGGTAAAAAATCGCATAGACAAACTAAAAGCAATAAACAGGAAGTAGGAGATAGAAACCAGTAAAAAATGAGATTAGAGAGAGGATTATCGCCAGACATCAAAGCCCGTTATTCCTGCATGTAGTTAGCAGGGATCCATTGCAAGCAGCCGCTAGTTTCGAGCTTAAAAGCAAAGAACTAAAAGCGATTCACCACAGAGGAAAAGAAGCAAACAGCTGACTTAATAGGATTATTTATATGATCCGTTACAATGAGTTCCGACTTATAATGTTCAAAGAACCTGACACAGAAGGCTGGTTAGAAGATTAAATCAAAAAATTATTAAATTTGAACTCAGACTCTTTTTATTTGCTATGTTTTTAAGGGATCTAACCCCGATATGTTTTCAATAATAAATTGAGCAACCACTACAAAACATAACCTGCTCAAATATATAATTCAATCATTCAAATCAACTTGCCCCTTGCCCAATTCCGTTTAAACTGGTTATTCTAAAAAACTGTTAAGGCGCTATTATGAGATTTATTTTTGGGTTAATGGTTTGCTATACGTTAATGGCTTGCCAATCAACTGTAGTCGATGCCAAAAACACAGCTAGCGAAGCTGAATCAGTAGGGTTTTCATCCGAACGCCTAGCTAGAATTGCCCCTGCGATTCAGGAGTATATTGACCAAGGCAAATTGGCAGGCACTTTAACCTTAGTAGCCAAAGATGGGAAAATAGCTTACCTCAACGCTCAAGGCATGCAGGATAAAGCAGCAGGCATTTCCATGCGTGAAGATAGTATTTTCAGAATTTATTCAATGAGTAAACCTGTCACTGCAGTCGCTGCTATGACGCTCTGGGAACAAGGCAAGTTTCACATGTTAGACCCCATCTCTAAATATCTACCTAAATTCAAAGACATGAAGGTCTATGTCAGTGGGTCGGGTACTGAAATGGTGTTAGAAGATGCTAAAAGCCCTATCCGTATCATCGACTTGTTCATGCATACCTCGGGATTAAGTTATGGTTTTACCGGTAGTGAAGTGGACAAGTTGTATCGACAGTTATTTTCAAAACCCGAAGAACTCACACCAGAAAATTTTGCCGGAAAAATTGCGGCCCTACCCCTTAATCATCAACCTGGCACAGCATGGCATTATGGTTTGTCAACCGACCTAATTGGCTTTTTAGTGGAAAAAATCAGTGGTAAAAAGTTGGGTGAATATATGCAAGAAAACATATTTTCACCACTGGGTATGCTAGATACAGGTTTTTATGTGCCTACAGATAAAGTAAACAGATTTACGCAGATTTACACCGCGGATCAAAAAACAGGTCATACCATAGTGATGCAAAATGAACCTCTAGGTGACTTCAAAAGTGATCCCGCAATCCACAATGGAGGCGGTGGTTTAGTATCTACCATTCAAGACTACTTTACCTTCGCCCAAATGATGCTTAACGGTGGTGAAATTAATGGGGTTAGAATTTTAGGCCGAAAAACAGTTGAATATATGACAACCAATCACTTGCCCAAACAACTGATACCTTTTGAGCATTACGCTCCAGGTGAAGGATTTGCCCTAGCTATGTCGGTAACAGTTGCCCCTGAGATGTCTGGTTTTATGAGTTCGAAAGGAAACTTTGGTTGGGCTGGCGCGGCATCAACGTACTTCAGAGTTGATCCAGTAGAAAAAATTGTAATGATCACTATGACGCAATTTATACCCGGTGGGTTTCATCGGTATAACGATGATTTTAGAAATCTTGTTTATCAAGCTTTGGTTGACTAGCTCCCATAAGGGCTGCGTTTTAATAAGCACAATGAATTTTTATCAGCAAAAATTTGTTATAAATTGTATTGCTAGTCTAATAGGTTTATCGGTATTTAGTTATTTTGTAGTTAAATTGAATACCGATAAACCTATTGAATTATGTTGTTAATATTTAGCTTGAACGATACTTCTTATCCAGAATTCAGGTTAAATAAGTCAGTGTCACTTTAAAGGGATATTAGTAAAAAACACACCAATAAAAACCCCGTAAACGTTGCTTTAAAAAGCTTTTATGTCATTGCGTTACAATAGGTATTTCTGTAAATATTCCTGTGATTTAACGTTCATTCTGCCCCCAATATTTACAGAGCGTTCAGCTCTGCGTTCTCGCAAATTGCAAAGTAAACAACCTCCTACAAGGACTTTAGTTATTTCTCACTAGATATTCGTATATTCAAGTGCCTCAGTTCTTCCAAGCATCATAGATCTATCGATTATCCAAAAGGTACTCTGTCACCTGAATACAAAAATGATCAAAGCGACCACCAATTGCACCTGCAAAGTAGAGCGCTAACTCAGATAAATTTGGTTGAATATATTAGGTTACGGAATATTAAAATTCTAGAGTAAATAGTTGCACTCAATATTTAATTTAGGGTAAATTATTTTGAGTGCTTGGTAAAAAAATTAATGACTTACACCATAGGTACTGATTAGCAAAATAAATTGATACTAGAAGGAGTCAATCGATGCAACGTGGATTTACATTAATTGAATTAATAATTGTTATTGTTATTTTAGGGATATTAGCGGTAACGGCCTTGCCGAGAATGGTTGATTTGTCCGATGATGCTAATCTGGCAACAACCAAAGCGTTTGTCGGTGCGTTTAAATCTTCTGTTTCACTGGTGCGAACAACTTATTTGGTTCGGGGTACCAATCCTGTCATAGTCAAAGGTGGGTCTGTACCAATAGATTCCGTATCTGAATGGCCTACAGGCAGTGGCAGCGGAACTCAGTTCTGCGTCAATTTATGGAATAGTCTGCTTGATCAGGATGAAGCGGTCAACGGTGTTGCAAATCCAAACGCAGCTTTATCCGAGGGCTGGAACGCATTTGGAACTACCAGTTTCTGTGCCTATGGAAAACAGTTTGGTGATCGTACTTTTTCGGGTGGGGATTTACCGCATTTTGTTTATTACATAAGAGATGTGGGCTCATTTTCTTTTGGGGGGCAAACTTACGGTGGAAGTGCTGGCGAAATTCAAAAAATTAATTTGTAATGTTTTAGTGAATTCAATAATTATACCAATCCGTATTGATAAGTGTGCACTTAGCGAGAATTTAAATGAGCTTAATTAAGGCGCTTGAATGAAGGAATAGTGGTGCTCTTTATTTTCACAAAAAGATTCATTCAAGCGGATTGGTATAAGTTGGGTCTGAACATACAGCGAACAAAATATTAAAGGCTGTGTGTATATCCGTTTATTTATATGATTTACTGAGTCAGGTTCAATACGCCTCTTTTATTCCCTTCTACAACAATTTGCTAAACACGTTACTCAAGTACTTTATTAAAGTTTGTGTTCTTCACTTTTTCGTTTAGGCTGTATTAAGTTTTTGTTTCTGAATATTTTAGCTACCGATACAATAACTTCAGTCATCTCGTGAATCATTTACGTTATAAGGTTTAAGCACCATGCTAGCACTCACAATTAAGCAAAAAATCGTTGTTACACTAATACTGTTAGTGGTTATAACAGCGGTGTCCATAGGGACCTTGAGTACTTTTACAGCACGGAATACCATTTCTGAGAGAGTATTAAATACTGAGTTGCCTAACACTGTGATCAGAATTGCCTCCGATATCGATTCACAAATCAATAAAATGCAATTAATTGCAGAGCAGATTGCCAGTGACCCATATATTCATGATTGGATTAAACAAGGTGAAGGCCCTAAAGGCGAAGCGTTATTAATTGAAAAGTTAAACCTATTATTAAATGAATACAGCTTATCTTCAGTGTCTTTTGCTGACAAGGTAACCAATAAATATTGGAGTCATGAGGGCTTTAAGCGAGTCTTAACCTCAGGCAAAGCTGACGACTGGTATTTTTCATATAAAGAAACTAATACCGAAAATATGGTCAGTATGCATACCTCTTCTAGAACTGGAAAAACTAACCTTTTTGTTAATTCGCAGCAAATCGATGGTCGAGGATTAGCGGGAGCGGCTCGTTCATTTGATGATGTGGTCGAGATGATAAAGAATTATCAATTAGAAAAAACGGGGTTTGTGTATTTACTCGATGCAAATGGTTTTATTCAATTGCATAGTAATTCACAAGTAAAAGCAAAAACCACGCTCACCCAGCATTATGGCAAAGAACTAGGTGCAGATTTACTGCAAAAGAAAGCCTTTAGTTTGGTTGAATTAACACACAATAAGGAAAATATACTATTAGCCACAGGCTACATTCCCAGTATGGATTGGTATTTAGTTGCCGAAATCCCTAAAGGTGAGTTATTTGCATCAATAAATAGTGCAATTTTTACAATTATAATTTGGTCTTTAATCATAGTTATCATTAGTTTTGTATTGGCAAATATTATTTCTTCTTCTGTGGCTAAGCCTATTAGTGAACTAGCAAGCTTGTTTCAACGATTAGGTGAAGGAAAATCAGACTTATCTTACCGTTTATCAACCAAAGGGCAGAAGGAGATAGCGTTGGTCGCAGATGGATATAACAAGTTTGTGGATAAATTGGAAAAAGTATTCAATGAAGTAGCAGAAAACGGTATCGCATTACGAGATGTGTCGAAAAAATTAAAGCTAGATGCTGAATCGACTATGCACGATGTTGAACTAGGCACTCAGAGTACTATTCGAGTAGCCCAAGAGCTAGAAAATGTCAGCGCCAGTGCAACAGATGTGGTTTCCAATGCAGATGCAGCTAATGAGATTAGCCAAAAAATTGCCCATAATGGCAAAAAGATCGCTGACGTGATATCAAATTCACAACAAGAGATTACTCAATTAGCGAGTAATATTAATGAAGTATCTGCGGTTATCAAATCATTGACCACCAATACAGAAATTATTGCCGGAACACTCACCACGATTCAAGGGATATCAGATCAAACTAATTTACTGGCCTTAAATGCTGCAATTGAGGCAGCGAGAGCTGGAGAGCAAGGACGAGGTTTTGCAGTGGTTGCAGATGAAGTACGTACCTTAGCTCATAGAACCGCAAATTCTACTCATGAGATTCAAGGGATCATGGATGAGCTTACACGATCTTCTGAAAATGCCACAACAGAGATTAATTCAATTGTTGAACAATCCAAATCATCTTCCGCTTCAATTGGGATTGCCCAAAAAATCATTCAAGAAAATCGTGAATTATTTGAACAAATTGGCATCAGCTGCGGGCATGTATCTAAAGCCGTTGGAGGACAATCTAATGCTATCGAGACAATTAATAGTCACATGGATGAAATACGTGCAACATCCTCTCGTAATGTGGACAGTGTGCACCAGATCACTAATCAAATTAGTAGCCTAGATAAATTAGCAAGTGATTTAGAATCGTTAACGAATCAATATCAAAAATAACCTTATCTGTGGGGTCATAGCATTTTCATCAACAGGGGAAGCTGTGCCAACACTGATTTGAACCGCCAACTCATTACATTAATGGGTTTCATCAGCCTGCTTATCCCCTTTTTAAAAACGGGGACGAAGGCTAGTAAATCCACCCCACTTTGAGCATAGGCTGTAGCTTATTACAACATATAGCATTTTTCGTTAGTCAAATTTACTCCACCGTGGAAATACATCCATCACCCGTGATCTTGCGTATATACGGGGTTGAAACTATTTCTAACAAATAATCATGGCTGTTACTTTAATCACCAACAAATATAAAAAGTAAACCATTGATTTAAACATGTTTTTATTATTTCTTCACAATAAATATCACTGTAAATAGTTGTAGAAAAAAAGGTAAAATCTGTAATTAGAGAGAAGATTATTGCCAGACATCAAAGCCCGTTATTCCTGCATGTAGTTAGCAGGAATCCATTGAAGTCAGTCGCTAGATTCGAGCGACGAGCTTAAAAGCAAAAGATTAAAGCCTCCTGTGTCAGGCTAGTTGTCGCCTCTGATTTAAAAATAAAGTGGATTAATGCTACTTAACCTGAATTCTGGATAAGCCGAGCCTCTCGATAACGCTCTTTTTGCGCCTAACTGCGTTGGATTGTCTAACAATAGCACGCTATTGCGTACGACAATCCGCCTTGCTAGGCACGAAAAATTTCGTCACCGAGTAAACTTTAGGTTCTCATAAAGCAAATTAAATTAGTAACCATTTGAATTTCATAAATAAATCAAGTTGAAACGACACTTGTTATCCAGGACTCAGGTTACTTATCCTGATGTGATGGTCTCCAATTATAAAAAATACACTTGTGGATATTCACATCTGAAACATAACCCCCTAAACTACGCCCCTTAATGAATGCAGAGGTGTAAATGTTTAAGGCAGTTTCAAAAGGGACAATAGTCGCACTAGTCTTTATTGCTTTTATTGGGCAAACAATGGCCCTGATTATGACGACGCCTTGTGACAATTCATTAGACGCGCACCACTCTGCTGTGACTGAACGAATAGCACCTACAGATCTCACTTCAATTGATACTGAACTAGTAACCCCATGCTGTGATGTAGAATGTTGTGACCTCGATTGTATTTGTATTGCCAATGCCTGTTCATCAATTATTTATCTACCAACGTTTTACAATTTAACAAGCGCTGACTTTGCCACCTTGCTAATTTTTAGACAGACCACGGAGCAAACGATCTCTTTCGCCTCTTTGCTATACCGCCCCCCTATTTTTGCTTGATAAGCACCCCACAATTAATATTTTAGATATTCAGTAGGACTATTGTCTGTACTGAATGATTAGCAAAGATCACCCAGAGGTAACCATGTATAAAACGTCGTTAATAACAGCAGTTGTCATACTGTTAATTCCCACATTTAGTATTGCAAATGAGGAGCATCATCAATCAGAAAAGTATGCTAAACCGCTACACCAAGAAGACCAAAAACACCATGATGAACATGAGCATCACCATGATCATGACGAAACAAAAATGGAAACCATTCAAGTTCGAGCTTCACGTTTAGGGCGTATCGTCACTAAATCTGCCACCCGAACCGAAATAATCAATGGCGAAGAAATCCAAGAAAAAGCCCTAATGCGCCCGGGTAATATTTCTATGTTAGTGGCTGAAACCGGAGGTGTCAGAGTGCAAACCACGTCACCTGCATTAGGTAGTGCTAACATCAGATTGCAAGGGCTTTATGGTCGATATACACAGTTGTTGAGTGATGGCTTACCTTTATATGGTGGCCAAACGGCATCCATTGGCCTGTTACAAATTCCCCCTACCGATTTGGCAAATGTAGAAATAATTAAAGGATCGGCGTCTTCTTTATATGGTGGCTCTGCGCTTGGTGGAGTGATTAACCTTATTTCTCGCACACCTAGAGATGAATACGAAGGTGAGGTGTTAGTGAATCTTACCTCTAAAGACGGTCAAGATATTACCTCTTATTTTGCAGCACCGTTAATCAAGGGTTTAAGTGCATCCGTTACAGCCGGCGTTCATCACCAAGCAAAACAAGATTTGGATAACGATGGTTGGCTCGATATAGCGGGTTATCAAAGAGGCAGTGTACGCCCACGTTTATATTGGAGCGACAATGACGGAGCCAATTTATACGTCACTCTAGGTGTTATGTCTGAACAAAGAAATGGCGGCACCCTAGCTACAGCTACACTACCTGACGGCAATGGATTTACCTTAGCTCAAGACACTAAAAGAACTGATATTGGTTTTATTTACGATCAAGCATTGGGTGCAGACATGAACGTCAATGTGCGTGGCTCGGCAATGGGTCAACAGCACCAACATCAATTTGCTAGCCTACTTGAAGATGATAACCACCAAAGTTATCTAATCGAATCGAGTCTATCTGGCTATTCTGATAAAACCGCATGGTTAGTGGGAGCAGCGTTACAAACTGAGCGTTTTGACTCAGAGACTTTTTCAGAATTCAATTACTCGTACAAGGTGCCTGGGATATTTTCACAGTTAGATTATGATGCAAGTGATGATGTTTCTATGTCGTTTAGTGCTCGTACCGATTGGCATAGTGAGTACGGCACTCAAGTCAGTCCGCGTATTTCTTTGTTATATAGTCCAGACAACTGGACCATAAGAGGCGCATACGGACAAGGCTATTTTGCCCCTAGCCCTTTTATTGAAGACATAGACGAAGTGGGTTTGTCACGCCTTGCGCCACTAGAAAATCTACAAGAAGAGCGCGCTTCTACCGCATCCATAGATGTGAGTTATGCAATGGGTAGCCTAGAAAGTAGCGTGACATTGTTTGCCTCAAATATTGATAACGTCACGGAGTTAGACCTAATAGATGGCGCCAATGAGTTTTCCGAAAAACAAGTGCGTATCGTTAATGCCATGGGCGAAAGTGAAATTCGCGGCGCGGAATTATTATTACGTTATAAGTGGCAAGATATTAAATTTACCGGTAGTTACTTATACACAGACGCCACTAAAGAAGCAGAGTCTGGCATTGGCCGCCAGCCATTAGCTCTAACCCCAGAACACTCAGCCGGTCTAGTGATTATGTGGGAAGAACATGGCAGTCATTTGCTTGGTTTTGAAGCTTATTATACCGGTACCCAAGAGCTAGAAAATAATCCCTACAGAAATCGCAGCGAGGCCTATTGGCACTTAGGGTTACTAGGTCAAATTACCATAGGAAAAATCAGCTATTTTGTGAACGCCGAAAATTTGTTAAATGTGCGCCAAACGGAACACGAGTCACTGCTGCTGCCACAACAAGCCCCCAGTGGCCGCTGGACCACAGATATTTGGTCACGCAATGATGGCTTTACAGTTAACGCAGGGTTACGTTTTCAGTTTGGCGATTGAAGCCCTTAGATAATTATCGGTAAAGACGTTTTAAATGCTTTTAGGGGAAATTGTACTTTAGACAAGAGCTCCCCCTAAAGGCAAAACATGTGCTGTTTACTTTAAAATCAAGGAATAGCGGATCTTGTATCAAGGGTGATTTTATTCGCATGTATATCAGCCCATATGGGCGATATTTCCATGTTAAACACGGCACCGGTCATCATATTATCGACCCTTCACCTTGTTATCCAAACAGCCCCAAATAATCATGGCTGTCACTTTAAACAGTCACCAATTGAGTATTTTACTACTTTGGGTGTATTGGTAAGTTGTTTTTTGCGGCTAACTTAGGCAACTTGTTAGGCATTCCGCTCCTGAGACCTGACAAACTTAATTAAATCCGATACAAGTAACTGTTGTAATATTCGTCTCGCAGGCTCTTTACGTAATCCAAATTTATGCATTAACCACTTGTATAGATAAAGCAGATCAAGAAGCTCACCTTCGGAATGACAGCAACTTTCAAGATTACCTATACCCTTTAAATCAATTCCATAATTGTCGATAAGGTCGAAATATAATTCGTCTAAGTCGTCACCATTTAGGTCTAAATCAATAACAATAGAGTCAGATTCAATTATCTCTTTCTTAAGAGAATGTTTACTCAAAATTGAAATCAACTCATCAGAATTCATCGTATGCCTAACAGTTATTAGTCGGAAGTCGGGTTAAATCCAAATTATTAACCGCCCTATTTTATTCCCAACAAATTGCTTTTTTCTATCTTTTCATAATCTTACACAACTGCAAAGAACAAATTTTTAGCGATACATTCTGCAGTAACTAAGATTAGGGTTAAATCTATGTCTGTTTAAGCCTGAATTAAAATAAAAAATGTTATAAAACAAACTGTTAAAATAATTATACTGGGGAAGTGAAGTGGCTTATTTTTACTCTGATTTCAATTCCAACTTCAATTTATTCACTAACAAGAGTTTTAAACTGCCCCAAACTATTTTATCTACTTCAAAAGAAATGGATTCCGGCCTAAAAGCTCACCGGAATGACGTAAGAGGAATACGACAGGATTAGTTACAAGGACAGGGGATTAGTTACAAGGACAGGCATAGTAACAATTAGTGAGTCGCTTGAATTCTTTTGCTCAACTGCCAAGTCTGCCTCATTCTGTAGTATTCTGCTTTTCTCTGTGTAGCGCAGCCTCTGTGGTTTAAGGCTTTTGACTTTTTCGGGGCAGCCGCATTTTTAACCTCTGTGTAACTCTGTGATAAATTCTTTGCTTTTAAAAGAATGGATTCCGGCTCAAAAGACTACCGGAATGACTAAAATTGAGTTTGCACGGGGTCAATGGCGAAGCCTCTCTCTTTGCGCGCAACACATGCTTTGTGGCGCAGCCATGCTTTTGATTTTTTCGCGACTACAAATTCCCCATCAAATTATTGGCTTGTCAGATGGCCAGATATGGACATCTGGACAAGGCAATCTTTTATAGCTGGGAGCGGCTTATTGCCATTCTGACATAGAAGCCAGAAATTTTATGGAATAGGAATTTGTTTGGAGCGCGGCATTTCTTGTTTACTTCTTTTTGCTGTTGAAAAGAAGTAAATCGGGCCGCAGGGATGCGGCTTGAAAAAAGGCATGGATGCCATAAGCGTAGCGCATAAGTGGCGAAGCCATGCTCTGTGCGCGCAGCGCATGCTCTTAAAAAAGAAAAATCCTATGACGATTTATCGTCAGCACTAATACGACTAGCGATTGCCCCTTCTTGATTTTTGTATTTAGCATCAAGACGTGCGTTATAAGGTTTCTCAGCAAAGTCAGACAATACTTCAAAACTAATGGCACCGATTTTCATCCCAGGCTTTAACGCTAAGGGTAATTTACCACTGTTATAAAACTCTAAAACAATATTACCAGACCAGCCTGGGTCAATTCTGTGGGCAGTTACGTGCACCATTAAACCTAAGCGAGCTAAAGATGAACGACCATCTAACCAGCCGACAATATTGGCCGGTAAGGTTACCGATTCTAAGGTGACGGCTAAGGCTAATTCACCTGGATGTAAAAAGAATGACTTGTCAGCCGCGATTTCAATTTCGTCACTCATTACATCATTCAGTGCGGCTTGTACTTCGGCTTTAGGACCGCTCAAATCAATGTATGGTGCGCTGTGGCTTTCAAATACACGAAACTTACTACCCAAACGCATATCGACGGTCACGCCACTTATTTCGGTGTAATCTGGCTGTGGAGTGATCTTAATTTTACCGTCTAATAAATGTTGGTAAATGTCTTTGTCGCATAAGCGCATTAGCTTTTCTCGTTAGTTATTTTCTTGGTTGTAGGCCGATAGGCTTTTTGATTAAAAGCAATATTTAGGCCCGTAAGCCTTTTAAGTAGCAGTATTTTGCAGTTTGTCTGGCTAATTGTCGATAACTTTGACTTAAGATATTTTCTGGCTCAGCTATTTGCAATGGCGTGCCGCCTTCAGCATGTTGTCTAATTTGTATATTCAGTGGCAATTGCGCTAACAAAGGCAGTTGATATTTTTCTGCGAGTTTGTCACCACCATGTTCAGAAAATATCGCTTCTTGGTGGCCACAATTAACACATTGGTGATAACTCATGTTTTCTACTATGCCTAACACTGGGGTATGCACCTTGTTAAACATAGCTATGCCTTTGGTGGCATCGGCCAAAGCCAAGTCTTGAGGAGTGGTGACAATCACAGCACCACTCACCGGTATTTGTTGCGCTAAGGTCAGTTGAATATCTCCTGTACCTGGTGGCATATCCACAATTAAATAGTCTAATTCAGGCCAAGCCGTTTCGTTAACCAATTGATGCAATGCTTTGCTGGCCATAGGGCCGCGCCACACTGTGGCATCATCTGCAGATACAAAATAGCCAATAGAGCTGGCAACTAAGCCATGAGACTGTAAAGGTTCAACTCTTTTGTTATCTTTACTGGTAGGTTTTTGCTTGCCATTACCTAACATTAGGGGAATAGATGGTCCATAAATATCCGCATCTAAAATCCCTACTTTGGCGCCTTCGGCCATCAAGGCAAAGGCTAAATTGACACTGGTGGTAGATTTACCCACACCACCTTTACCGGAGGCTACGGCAACCACATTTTTAATATTCGGAATTTTCGGCAGTTTAGTGGGTAGCGCACTGACTTGCGTGTCAATTTTAATGGATAGCTGTTCGTTAACCACCAACTTTAGTGCAGCTAACAAATCTTGATGCTCAGACAAACAGACAAAAGGTAAAGTCACTATCACTGTTTGTTTTTCGATTGTTAGCCAAGTTGCCACTTGTTCAACCGTCAGTGTAAAAAACGTACTCAAACACTGGGTGATTTTTTGCATATTCTGTTGTTTCTCTTTTGTTTTGTCGTTTTTAGCACCAAATAACATGTCAACCCTTCTTTTTGTTTATACAAAGCTAATTTCGTAATGCAATGATCGCTTATTTTCGCTACTATTTGCGCCCTTTTTCCTAACAAGTCAAACAAACAATACAATGTCACAAACGAATACACAGCATTCACGAAAAATATTAGTCACTAGTGCCCTGCCCTATGCCAATGGCTCCATTCACCTAGGTCACTTATTAGAGCATATTCAAACGGATATCTGGACTCGTTTTCAACGAATGCGTGGTCATCAATGTTACAGCGTATGTGCTGACGATGCGCATGGCACTCCAGTTATGCTCAAAGCTCAGCAGTTAGGGATCACGCCAGAAGAAATGGTCGGCAAAACCCGTGATGAACATTACCAAGATCTACTCGATTTTAATGTGCAATACGATAATTACCACATTACCCATTCTGACGAAAACAAAGAATTATGTGAGCTAGTATACAACCGCTTGAATGAAGCAGGTTATATTAGCCAACGTACTATTAGCCAGTTATACGATCCTGAAAAGAATATGTTTTTGCCTGATCGTTTTGTTAAGGGCACTTGCCCCAAATGTGGCGCTGAAGATCAAAATGGCGACAGCTGTGATGTATGTAGTGCTACCTATGACCCAACAGAATTAAAAAATCCTAAATCTGTGGTATCAGGGGCCGAGCCAGTATTACGTGATTCTGAACATTATTTTTTCGATTTACCGCAATTTCAAGATATGTTGCAAGGCTGGTTACAAAGTGGTGCAATTCAACCCGAAATAGCCAACAAGCTTAAAGAATGGTTTGCAGAAGGTATGCAGCAATGGGATATCAGTCGTGATGCCCCTTATTTTGGTTTTGAAATTCCTAATGCGCCAGGCAAATTCTTTTATGTGTGGGTTGATGCTCCTGTTGGTTACATGGCAAGCTTCAAAAATTTATGTGATAGAGACGGCTTAAACTTTGACGAGTTTTGGGCACAAGACTCAGACGCTGAGCTTTATCATTTTATTGGTAAAGACATTACTTATTTTCACTGTTTATTCTGGCCTGCCATGTTAGAAGGTGCCGGCTTCAGAAAACCGACAGGCGTTAATGTACATGGTTTTGTTACAGTTAACGGTGCCAAAATGTCTAAGTCAAAAGGTACCTTTATTAAAGGGCGTACCTACTTAGATCATCTTAATCCTGAATATTTACGTTATTACTTTGCCTCTAAATCAAGTGATGCGGTGACAGACATTGACCTTAACTTTGAAGATTTTGCGCAAAAAGTGAACTCTGATTTAGTGGGTAAAGTGGTGAATATCGCTAGTCGTTGTGCCAGTTTTATCACTAAACGTTTTGACGGTAAGTTATCGACCAACGTACTTGAGCCTGAGCTAGTAGCTGAATTTCATCAAGCCGAAACCAGTATTGCTGAAGCCTTTGAAAAACGTCAGTTTAGTCGTGCTATCCGCGAAATTATGGCATTAGCCGATAAAGCTAATCAGTTTATCGATGCAAATGCGCCTTGGGTAACAATTAAAGACGAAAGCAAGCAGCAGTTTACCCACGACGTATGTTCTTTAGGCATTAACTTATTCCGTATATTGGTGACTTACTTAAAACCTGTGGTACCTGCCCTAGCAGAACAATCAGAGCTGTTTTTAAATGACACCCTTAGTTGGGAAAGTTCACAATCAGTATTAACCGATCACAGCATCAATAAGTTTAAAGCCTTATTACAACGTGTGGACATGGATAAAGTTAACGCTATGGTAGAAGATTCAAAAGAAAATCTAGAGGCGCTTGAGCCACAAGGGGCACAATTAGATCCAGACAGCCCACTGGCTAAAGATCCAATCGCTGAAACCATTAGTTTCGAAGATTTTGCCAAAATCGACTTGCGTATTGCCCGTATAGCAAAAGCGGAACATGTTGAAAAAGCCGATAAACTATTGCGTTTAGAGTTAGATTTAGGCGGCGAAACTCGCCAAGTGTTTGCCGGTATCAAGTCTGCTTATCAACCTGAAGACTTAGCAGGTAAGTTAACCGTTATGGTGGCTAACCTAGCCCCCAGAAAAATGCGCTTTGGCCTGTCAGAAGGCATGGTATTAGCCGCAGGCCCAGGTGGTGAAGACTTATGGATATTAAATCCAGAAGAAGGCGCACAACCGGGTATGAAAGTTAAATAAACCGGGCTTTTTTTCATAACAAGTTAAGGCCTTACCTAACAAGGCCTTAACTTGTTAACTACGTTGATAATTAATGCCCATCTAATCCCTCAGTTCATCACCAAATATTAATACCCAATCACACCTAGAAAATCACTCCAAAAATCTTTTGCAAATTTAGTATAGACAAGTCTGTCTACCAACTGTAATCTACACAGGTAGACAGGTTTGTCTACTTTTTATTAATATTAATTACTTTATCTAACAATGAAGAGGTTCTCATCATAACAGCTAACACACGTCCCCCTTTGCCTCCCTTTACTCATGAGTCAGCTGTGCAAAAAGTACGTATGGCTGAAGATGGTTGGAATAACCGCAACCCAGATAAAGTAGTATTGGCGTACAGCGAAGATACCATTTGGCGAAACCGTAATGAGTTTCCTATTGGCCGCGCACAAGCCCATGCTTTTTTAACCAAAAAATGGGCAACTGAACACGAATACCGATTGATCAAAGAATTGTGGGCTCATAGCGACAACCGTATTGCTGTGCGTTTTGCTTATGAATGGCACAATGATCAAGGCCAATATTACCGCTCTTATGGCAATGAAAACTGGCAATTTAACGAGCAAGGGTTAATGACCCATAGATTCGCTAGCATTAATGATTTAGCCATTGAACAATCAGAACGAAAGTTTTTTTGGCCGCTTGGTACATGTCCTGCCGATCACCCTAGTTTGTCAGACTTAGGTTTATAGGTATTGACACTTAGTTAAAATAAGCGACTTATTTACCCATAGGTAACTGGCTGGCAATGCCGGTTACCATTAAGCCCACCACAATAGTAATAGTAAAACTGGTTAAGGTACCCAGCATCACGTATTCCGTCATTTTTTTATCTTTATCACGACTCAGATCACCAAACCTAAATACCGATTTAGCGGCTAATAAAAAGCCGATGGCAGAAAACTGATTTAATAAAATAAAGGTTAATATGAGTATTCTTTCTAAGTAACCAATTCGTTTTCCCGCAGATTGTAAGTCACCGTCTGTTTGGGTAGCTGATAACTCTGCTTCATTTTTTAACTTTTTGCTCCAAGGTTGTAACAACATAGTAATTACAATAGACGAAGGTTTAAGTACCAATAAATAACCAATGGCAATACTTGCCTGTTGGTAGCTGATATTTTGCACTGACAACAAAGAAAATAATTCTGTTAATTTTCCTGTAGCCATTGCCCATACCGCCACAATGATTAATAGGTGGGCCAATTGATCGCACAAAAATGTCACTGTGTTTTGCTTACTATAGGATTTCACTAAATCAATTAATAAATGACTAAACAACACAATTAGGCTGTATAGCAAACAAGCCCAAACACCTTGTTTACTGAATAAAACAAATGCACATAAAGTAATGACGCCATGCACCGCCACGTGATAATACAAATCTTCAGATTTATAATGTTTGGCTAAACGTTGTTTTACCCACCCACTTGGCTGTAAATAAAAATCACCAATAACATGGCCTAATATTAATATTGCCAATAAGGTTAACTCAGGCATGTAAAAACTCCTCTGCCACACAATCTTCAAAGTGTTGAATATAATCCACAATTAATTGGTAACGGCTGGTATTAAGGATCCGTGTCACGTTACTTCTGGTTTTATTCAAAGCTGTAGCAATCGCTTCGTGAGATTTATCTATTGCGGTTAAATAACAAAGTAGTACTTCAGATTGGATCACAGTTAAGCCAGCTAAATGATTATCGACAAACCGAGTCAAGAGCGCTAACTTAAGTTGAAAACTAGGTTGATGGCTATGTACCGCCAGCAGATTATTCTTAATATTATCTAAGCCAACTCCCGATAAGACAAAAGCTTGTCCGGTGGAAATTTTGCTGTCAGAGCGTAACGAAGTAGCCTGACCTATACCAATACTTTGTCTTGCAGATAAACTAGGTTTAGCAATTTTAAGCGCAAGTCTTAATATAATGGCCGAACTTATCACCATTTTCGCATCAGTAAAAATGGCCTGAAATGAGTCACCTCTAAACAGATCAAAAGTAATCTCTGTGTTGTTGGCCAACATTGCAAAGGTGCTTTCTAGGGTATACAACATATTGTCATAATTTTGCGGGGCAATTTTTTGTGAGCCGACTATGTCACCCGTTAAAACAGCTATGATTTTTTTATCCACTATTTTAATCCTGCTCAAGAGTTTTAGAAACAATCACATGGCGCAATGCTACTTAATTTAATCACTTTTCGCAATGTGATTAAATTTAATCACATTGCAATATGTTACTCAAATAAGTCACATAAAAAGTAATTAAAGAATATTTTTATGTGATATCCCAGTTCGAGCATTAGCGTTAGCGTTCACCGCTGAAAATTTAGGTTTGGTTTGCCATTTAGGTTTTATCAAAGACAAAGGAATTTCCCGTTTTCTGGCCACAATCACATATAAAGTAGACAACATGCCTAAATGCTCAGAACCCCATGTATTCCACTTTGAGGAGGTATGTATTGGCCTGCGCAAAAACAACTCATTAAATAATAAATGTTTACTTTCTATTATTTCAAAACCTAACAGTTGTAACCAATCCTTGACTCGGCCACAGCTGAAAAAGCGCGCATCATGTAATACATTACCTTTATTAATGGGCAAATATTTAAATAAACCACACAAGCTAAAAGGGTTAAATCCCGACAACACCAGATAGCCATTAGGCATAATAGTACGGTCAACTTCTCGTAACACTTGATGAGGATCATCAGAAAAGTCCAGCTCATGAGTTAACAAAAAAGTGTCGACACTTTTTTCGGCAATAGGCAAAGCTGTCGATTTAGCCAATAACCCCGTATGGGTTTGTTGGTCACTGGTCACATTTACCTGATGTTTAATCGGACAATTAACTAATTGAATTTGGCTGCTTAAATTGCCAAGACGGATTAAATGATAACCAAAGAATTTTCGACTGACCTCAGACAATTCGTTTTCAATCAATTCCTTGACTTGATTACCAAGCGGTAAGTCTTGCCATGAAGCAGGAGGAGTTAAAGTATTTGGGAATAACGCTGGTTTCATATTTTGTATGGTAATCTAATATTGTTTAAATTTCATGTCACAAGGGGATTAAAGTGTCTTTAAACGTGGTACCTATTCAAGCCTTCAATGATAATTACATTTGGTGTATTCGTAATCAAACAGATTGTGTACTGGTTGATCCAGGCGATGCGGCTCCAGTATTAGCATATTGTGAGGCTGAACAACTCTCTATAGCCGGCATACTGATTACCCACCACCACTGGGATCATACTGGCGGAATCGATGAGCTATTAAACGCTTATCCCAACATACCAGTTTATGGTCCAACAAATGAAAAAATCACACAAATAAACAATAGATTAGTAGATACACAAACAATTCTACTGGATATGTTTGATTTGACACTATCAGTGATGACTGTGCCGGGACATACACTAGATCATATTGCCTATTACTGCGAGATAGGATTATTTTGTGGCGATACATTGTTTTCAGCGGGTTGTGGTCGATTGTTCGAGGGCACACCTGTACAAATGTATGACTCATTACAAAAACTGGCAAGTTTACCCGCCAGCACTAAAATCTATTGTACCCATGAATATACCTTAGCCAATATTGATTTTGCGTTAGCAGCCGAGCCGAATAATCAAACACTTAAAGAATATAAACAGTGGGCTGAAAATAAAAGGGCAGCGCAACAAGCTACCCTGCCCTCTACATTGGACAAAGAAATAGCTATTAATCCATTTTTACGTTGTGATAGTCCAGAGTTAGTTCAGCAAGTCCAACAGCATTGTCAACAGCAGTTAAATTCACCACAAGCAGTGTTTACTGCCTTAAGAGGGTGGAAAGATAATTTTTAATCCGTAAAATGAACTATCTAAAATGAAACACACTCAAAATTAGAATAAAAAATGTGTGTTTCATCGCCATTCAACAATAATAATATTTTTTAGGGAAATAAATTGCGTACCCATTCTCTCGCTATAATTATACTGGCTAGCCTACTGTCTGCTTGCCAACTTACAGCCGATTCATCACAACAAGATGCAGAACAAGCTCAGAACCCTCCAGATCACATGGCTTTTACTTGTTCTGAATCAGAAAAACACGCCGAACAAGATTTAGATTGCGATTCTGCCAATGAAGGTACGTTTCCAATATCTCACCCAGTAGATCCAGTTGATGTCGCAGTAGTAGTGCCAGATGAAATTGTCGAAGCTGCTGCTGAAGAAGAAATTAAAGATTTATGGCACAGAGTGCGTTCACAACTTGAGTTCGAATATCCCGATAACAAAAGAATTGCAGCACAACGTAACTGGTACTTAAAACATCCAGAATATATGCAGCGTGTAGCCAAACGAGCTAAACCATTTTTGTATTTAATCATTGAACAATTAGAACAACAAAATATGCCATTGGAACTGACATTACTGCCTGTAGTAGAAAGTGCCTTTGACCCCTTTGCATATTCTCATGGTCGTGCAGCAGGTATGTGGCAGTTTATTCCAGGCACAGGAAAACGTTTTGGAATGAAACAAACTTGGTGGTACGACGGCCGTCGTGATGTATTAGCCTCAACCCAAGGGGCTATTGATTACCTTAATTACCTATTAAAAATGTTTGATGGTGATTGGTATCATGCTCTAGCAGCTTATAACAGTGGTGAAGGACGTGTCCTCAGAGCAATAAAGAAAAACAAAAAGGAACACAAAGCAACAGACTTTTGGTCTTTAGATTTACCCCGAGAAACTGAAGCTTATGTGCCAAAATTATTAGCCCTAGCCGACATATTGGCTAACAGTGACAAATACCAATTTGAGTGGCCAATCATTGACAATATAGCCATTACTCAAGAAGTAGAAATAGGTTCACAAATTGACTTAGCTTTAGCAGCAGAAATGGCTGGCCTGACGTTAAAAGAATTACATGCTTTGAATCCTGGATTTAACCGCTGGGCTACGGATCCAGATGGTCCATTCAACTTGTTATTACCTATTGATAAAGTTGAAAGTTTTGAAACTGAGCTAGCAAAAACCGATAACAAAAACCGTTTAAATTGGGTAAGACATAAAGTGAGAAGTGGCGACAGTTTACTTAAACTTGCAGCTAAATATCACACCACGGCAGATATAATCGGTGATGTGAATAAAATAAAAGGAAACATGATCCGTGTTGGGGAGCACTTAATCATTCCCGTTGCCCTTAAATCTTTAGATGCTTACACCTTATCTCAAGAACAACGTTTAGCTAAAGTTCAATCAGCTAAAAGTGGTTCATCTAAATTGACCCACAAAGTTAAAAGTGGCGATACATTTTGGGATCTGAGCCGAAAATATAAGGTTAATTTGCGCAGTCTAGCCAAATGGAACGGTATGGCTCCCACAGATCCGCTGAGACCAGGTAAAGAACTAGTCATTTGGCAAAAAGAAAGCAGCACAACAGCAAACCAAGACTCAATAATGCGTACATTAACTTATACGGTACGCAACGGAGACTCGTTAGCGCGAATTGCCAGTAAATTTAAAGTGAAAGTAAAAGATTTAGAAAAATGGAACCAAAGTAAACTGAAAAAATATTTACAGCCAGGTCAGAAATTAAAAATATATGTGGATGTCACTCGCACTTAACCATTAATAATAGCTTATTGTGGCTGCTTATTTTTAACTTAATAAATAAGCTGTCAGTATAAAAATAAAGAGTAAACAGATGGATAAACTTAAGCTAAAAGTTCCACCTGTGCTTGTATTACTAGTATTGATTTTATTAGTGTATTTTCTTAAGCGCAGTGGGCTAGTTTTCATAGTGTCAATGAATACAGTTTATTCACCCTATATCTTAACGATGATAGGTTGTGTAATAGCGGTATTAGGTGTGTGGGAGTTCCGGAAGAAGAAAACCAGTGTTAACCCACATAATCCCAATAAAGCCTCTAGGTTAGTGACAGGAGGCATTTATCGTATCACTCGCAATCCCATGTATTTAGGCATGTTATTGGTATTAATCGGAGTGATATTAAGATTCGAAAATATACTAGGGTTTGTCACTATTCCCATCTATATACTTTATATGAATCAATTCCAAATAAAACCGGAAGAGCAAATAATTGAAACGAAGTTTGCTGCAGAATATATTGCATATAAAAATAAAGTACGCCGCTGGCTTTAAAATTCGCCGCGGCCTTTAAAAAAGTAGTACAGATATAAGAAACCTAAATATCTATTTGAGAATAAATAGATATTTAGGCCTTTTATAAACTTACTTTATACCGTGATATTGACTAAAGATTCTCCTTCTGCCAAACCAAACTTCTCAGCCAGTTTAGCGGTAATGCTAGTGTTATCATTTTCTGTTTCTGCTTTTTCTTCAAACAAAGTTTCAAGATAATCAACAGCAGAAGTCAAATCCAGATTAGATGCAGCATCTGCAGGAGGTGGCGGTGGTCTTTGACCCGCTTCTGGACCAGAAGCTTTTGCTAACTCGCCTATTTCTCTGGCATCAAAGCCGACTCCTGCTAATTGATCAGCAAATGTACGGCTAGGTGTAATACCTGCTTCAGCAAAGGCTTCAACCATACTGGCGGCATCGGCTTCAGTTAAATTATCGGCGTCGTAATTCGCTAAAGTTTCTTCAATTAAAGAGGTTTGCTCTTCAGTTAAACTTTGTTGGCCACCACTTCTAGGAGGCGGAGGAGGCATTCCTGCGCCGCCGCCAATTGAATCAATCATAATATGTCCTCATTATTTTAAATTTAGAATACGTACCAAACTCAAAATTACCTTGCCTCCTTCACCTCAATGAAATATTCGGTAAGGTACATAATGATTAAAACAGACAAATGTGCAAAAAGTGAGGAAATGGCGTTTAGATAAACGCCATGAGTAGTCGATAAGATGTTATCCGTAAATCAAGCCTGGTAACCACATAGAAAGTTGCGGAATAAAAGTCACCAAGAGCAAGACAATAACCAGAGGGATCACAAAAGGTATGGTTGCTTTCGCGCATTCTTCAAAGGGCACCTTAGTCACCCGAGACAAGACATACAGCACCATACCCACAGGCGGTGTTAATAAGCCAATCATTAGGTTAAGTACCATGACCACACCAAAGTGTACGGGATCTATGCCTAGACTAACCGCGATAGGTAATAATACTGGGGTAAGAATGGTGATCGCTGCTATCGTTTCCATAAAACAACCCACCACAAATAGGATAAAAGTGATCATTAACAACAATAAGGTTTTATTGTCAGTGATGGTTAACATCCAGCGGGTGAAATCTTCAGTCACATGTTGGCTGGTTAATACCCAAGAAAAAATCGCGGCACCGGCAATAATCATCAAAATGATACTGGTGGTTTCTATGGTTTCCATGCTCACTTTAACCAACTTCTTAATACTTAAAGAACGATAAACTACAGTGCCCAAAAATAATGAATAAACCGCAGCGGCAATTGCAGCTTCGGTAGCAGTAAACACACCAAATAAAATCCCCCCAATAATAATCACTGGGGTCAGTAAAGATAAGAAAGCTGATTTGAATGTTCTACCCAAACGAATTGGGCTAAACCCTGCATCTTTAGGATAGTTACGTTTTTTCGAATAATAGGCCACCATAATCATCAAAGACACAGCCATTAATAAACCAGGAATAAACCCTGCGGCAAATAATTGGCCAATAGAAGCTCCCGCCATCACGCCATAAATAATCATAGGTAAACTGGGGGGGATAATTGGTCCAATAGTAGAAGATGCCGCGGTAATACCCACAGCAAATCCAGCGTCGTAACCTTTTTCACGCATGGCTTTCACTTCGATAGCACCTAAACCACCAGCATCGGCTACAGCAGCACCAGACATACCAGCAAACATAATAGAAGCACTGATATTGACATGACCTAAACCACCACGCATCCAACCCACTAGCGCATTGGCAAAATTAAAAATACGATTGGTAATACCGGATGAATTCATTAATCCACCCGCTAAAACAAAGAACGGAATAGACAACAATGGAAAGCTATCCATACCGCCAACCATACGATGTAAAACGATTAATTCTGGCACTTGTCCATCATATAAAATAGCTAATAAAGCCGACCCTGCTAAGGCAAATGCCACAGGAAAACCCAGCATAATCATAATGAACAAAGACACTAATAATATTGCAATAACCATAAGTTAATTCAGCCTAATCTAAAGATTTTTGAGTGTTATTGGCAATGGCATCAGGGCCTGACGTTAACATCTTAAATAAATGTTGTATTGAGCGAAAAATCATCAGCACCAAGCCACCAAACACCACTGAATACAGTACACTAACAGGCACATCTAAAGACGCCATTTTGTGAATTTCAAGCAGAGGTATAATTTGCCATGCAAAATAAGCTAAGGCTGATAAAAACAATAAATTACACAAGGCAATAAACCGATACACATTCAGCGATAAACTGGCTGGCATCCAACGATGGAATAAACTGACAAAAATATGGGTATTTTTACGCACGCCCATACATGAGCCAATAAAGCCTAAGGCCACTAACTGGTATCGAGCGAGTTCTTCAGTCCAACCTAAGGGTGACGAAAATACATAACGACTAAGAAATTGTGAAAACAAGGTAATAGCCAACAACCAAAATAAAACAAAGGCAAGCCAGTCTTCTACGGCGAAATCAGCATAAGAAAAAGGTTCATCATCCTCAATTTCAAAATTCAGTGCATTAAACTGCTCGGGATCATCGGATGTTTTGTAGTCTGTCATACAGATCGGCTCCTATTTTTTGTTTGGCTTCTACATGAGTAGGCAACACTTTTTCGCGGAAAGCGTTTCGATCAACAGTCAAAACAGTTACTCCTTGTTCTTCAAACCAAGCGATCAAGTCTTTTTCTGATTGACGGGTATCAGCTGACACCTTCTCAGCCGCTTCTTTAAACACTTGGCTGAATATAGCTTTATCCACATCTGATAACATATTCCATAATCTGTCGCTGGCGACAGAAAGCACAGTACCTTGTAAATGCCCAGTTAAACTAATGTACTCTTGCACTTCATAAAACTTTTTAGCTTTAATGGTAGGTAATGGATTTTCTTGTGCGTCTACCACTCCTTGTTGCAAAGCTAAATACACTTCTGAAAATGCAATGGGACTAGGGTTAGCGCCTACGGCCAAAGGAAACATTTTAAAAATAGTCGCGTTAGGTACACGCAATTTTAGGTTTATCATGTCATCAGGAGTTTTAATTGGCTTATTCGAAGTAACATGTCGTTGGCCATAATAATTATTGCCAACAATACGATTTCCTCGTGAAGCCAACCTGTATCCTTCTGCCAGCTCAGCGAACAAATCACTATCATTAAATTTTTGCCAATGCTGGAAATCTCGATAAACATAAGGTAAATCAGGTAAGGCAATAGGCGGATAATTTTGCGCAGCAAAACTGGTGCCGGTATAAATAATATCTAAGGTGCCCAAACTTAAGCTTTGATTAAGTTCGGCTTCTTTACCCATAATTGAAACAGGAAACACATCAATACTGTAACGCCCTTCTGTGCGTTTGTTGATTTCATCTGCGGCCCAAACCGCCCATTTATGTAATGGTTCAGAGGTTTCATAGACATGAGCCCAATTCAGGTGTTTTACGTCCTGTTTGGCCATAGCGTTGAAGCTAACAAAAACAGCAAAGGCGAACCAAAGCATGACTGCTTTTTTGATATCGACTTTACAAAGGGAGTGCTGTAAATAAGAAAATGGCATAACAATGTTTAAATATTATTGTTTTTATGTAAACAAATTTTGTTATGAATCGCCCACTTTGTCAATTGTTTAATGTAGTACAGTTAACAAAGCCCGGTTGAGCTTAAGCCAATATTTGTGAAATTCGCCCTGTACTATTAGAGAATTTATCCACCGGTGTACCCAGCTGCTGTAACAGAGTTAACAACAAATTAGTCATAGGTATACTTTCATCAAAGTTATGGTGGGCGCCGTGAGCTAGACCTAAATTACTGCCACCAGCGACGATCAAAGGAAAATTACGGGGATTATGCACTGTACTCGTTCCCGAGCCATACAAAATTATGGTGTTATCTAACAATGAACCTTCAGCATAAGGATCATCTGTTTCAGCCATTAGCTTTAAAAATCCAGCAAAACGTTGGGTTAAAAAAGCATCATAGGTGCCCCAACGCTCGTAGCCCCCTTCTTCATTAAACCCATGAGACATTTGGTGATGATGAGGCAATCCCAACACTTCAGGAAACCTTGCAGCCAATCCCCCCGCCGCTTCTTTGACTTTTTGGTAACACACTGTCCGTGTACTGTCAGTTAAAAATGCAGTGTGAATTAATTGATACATGCTATCGATAAAGGCAGTTGGCCCATCTTGAATAGGATCTATATCTAGTTGGAATTGATTGGCATCCACATGCGGTTTGGGCACATCTAACCACTCTTGTGCTTTTTGTTGGCGACTCTCTAAAGAACGAATAGCAGTGAGGTATTGCTCTAATCTAGACTTATCTTCACTGGCGATAGTGTTATGCAAACGTGTTAAATCTGGTGTCACTGCATCTAATATCGAACGATTACGAGTAAACGATTGCTCGATGGATTTTTTGTCACCTTTTTGTTCACCAAATAACTCATGGAAAACACTTTGTGGATCGCCAAGGGATGGAATGGGTTGACCTGCTGCATTGTAAGACATGGTATTGGGTCGACGGAAGTCTCCTAAACCACCTTCAGAGCCCATAGTAATAAAAGGATACCGAGTTTGTGAACCTACATGCATGGCATACACTTGATCAGCTGAAATTGAGTTTCCTGCAGGGGTCAGTGGATCAGCGCCGCTTAGAAAATAGCCCCCTGTTGAGTGGGCATAAATCCCTCGAGTACGAGGATGAGATAAGCCTGATAAAAAACTAATCTGTTGTTTAAAAGGTTTAAGGGCGATATTCGATTTACTAAAAGTGTAATCTGCCCCATATTCCTTGGGAAACCAGTGCCAATCTTTGTAAGCTACATGATCTTCTGGCGGCAAAGACACCCCCATACCAAAAAAGATACAACATAAACGTTTAGCTTGTGTGGCAGTACTGATGCCTGACTTATTACTAGTCGCAATAGAAGGTAAAGCGGGCAACAATAACGATGATCCTGCTGTTTTTAAGAAAGTACGTCGATTAAAATTTACAATATTACTAGCCAACTTTTTTCTCCTTATTGCCGCTTGTTTGCTTAGATTGCAACTGTCGATTGGTAAAACCGTCACTATTTACTATAGCTTGTACTAATTTAGACAATTTATAGCCCGATGCACGAAAAGCGGCATAAATAACCGCTGACTCTTGCTCATCTAAAATATCTAAATCCCGGCCTAAAGCATACATCATCATATGTTGCACTAGCGCCTGCATTAATTCTGTTTGCTTATGTTGTTGTAAATATGTAGATAAGTCTGCAACAGAAGATACTGTAGTGCCGTCTGGTAGAATTGAGCTTGCATCAACCTCCATTTTATTAACCACTTGCATCACATGTCTTTTACGTTGTCGTCTGCGCTCAGCTTCATCAAGTTCTACTTTTTTATAGGTACTCACTTCATTACGCCACATACCTGTCGCGTCATAGTTTTCCATCAAAATCCCCCAGGGATCTATTTTCTCATGACAGCCAGAACAGCCACTTAATTTACGGTGATGTTCAATTTTTTGTTTCAGACTTAAGCCTGCTAAAACAGGATTATTAGGATCGAGTTCAGGTACAGAAGGCGGCGGTGGTGGTGGTGGATCATTAAATAATCGTTCTAACATCCATACTCCCCGCTTAATCGGATGAGAGTCTTCGCCATCAGAATTCATCGCTAAAACACTCGCTTGAGTCATTAATCCTAAACGAGGTGGATAGCTATCGGTTTTAACCCGAATTAAGTCGCCACCACTCACATTAGGCACTTGATATAATCGAGCCAATTGTTGATTCAACATCATATGATCAGAAAAATATAACTCTCTAGCGTCTCTATTATGATGAAAAATATCTTGAAAAGTCGCCACAGATTGTTGAATGGTTAATTGCGCTAACTCATTGCCATATTCGGGATAGATATCAGGCGAAACAGTAACATCTTCTAGCTTGGCTAACTGCAACCATTGTTTGGCAAAGGTTTGAGTAAAGCGTTGTGCTTTAGGATCGGCCAACATACGTTCCACTTGCTCAGCTAATACCGCAGGATCAGTTAATTGTTTTTTATCTGCCAACATGGTTAAAGTATCATCTGGCATAGATGACCAGAGATAATAGGATAAGCGAGAGGCTAGGTACTGATTATCATAACGCAGCCTAATATCTAGCTCATTTTCGTGCTCTTCAGCCAGATCAAAACCAGCTTCATTTTGGCCATAGCCAATATATAAAAACTCTGGTGCAATCAAAGCTGCGGCCATAGTTTCTTTTACCGCTACAGTAAAGCTGTCTCCTTGATTTCTCAATTTTTCGAATAAATTCAAGTAGGTTAAGTAAGTTTGTTGACTGACCTGTTGTTTGCGAAACACTTTAGGTAAATAAGTTAGCAGAACACTTTTAAGGCGAGCTTTTTCTTTATCTAAACCGGTATTTTGACCTGGATACTTGATAAACCATGGGCTCGTTCCACCAGCTTCCACTGGAATGACTTCTGCTTGCAGTGAGTCGAGATACAACATAGGGGTTTGTTTATCTCGCCACTGTTTGATCCCAGATTCTTGTTGTTGTTTGGCTTTTTTGCCTTGCTGTTGTAAAGCTTCGCCTACAGTACTGGCCGAAGGAAGACTAAAGTCTGACTGACCGTAAATAGAAGCGGCAAAGACTCCATCTGCATGTCTGGAGACATTAGATAAAACCAGTAATATCCAGCGATCGTGCGATTGATGATCCCCCCTAACCATTTTCGGCTCAATTACATCTTCTAATCTAAAGCGAAACTCAAAACTTTGTGGATTGGTCAAATCTTGGGTAACATCATATTCACCGACATTCTTAACTCGTAAGCTTTGTTCGTTTCGCCAACCAGCTTCTAACCTTAAGCGAGGCACACTGGTGTCCCCCTGTTTACCTGGAGTCATAGCTGCATTTACTTTAACCACTACTTCTCCTACAGTATTTGAAGTACGTAGTAACATA
Source organism: Paraglaciecola sp. L3A3 (assembly GCF_009796765.1). Classification (NCBI taxonomy): domain Bacteria; kingdom Pseudomonadati; phylum Pseudomonadota; class Gammaproteobacteria; order Alteromonadales; family Alteromonadaceae; genus Paraglaciecola; species Paraglaciecola sp. L3A3. Next base: position 2,134,929 of record NZ_CP047023.1, on the reverse strand, counting down.
AATTGTTCATGTAAACGGGCAAAACCACGACCTTCCCCAGCACTAGATTTTCCTTGGGGAATATCACCATAGGGTAAAGGCCCATAAGTTCGTTGACGATAAATTACCTTTTGTGTTTTACCTTGTTGTTTAATTGTAGCCAGTTCAGCATCAGTTAAAGGTTGTCCAGCCCTTTCATATGACAATCTATCACCTTCAGCTCGCCCAAAATGATAAACATCTTCTAGTTCAACAAAGTATTTTTCGGTTTTTTGTGGTTGCCGTTTACCGAACTTCACGTAACGGTTAACAGCTTGACGAGCAATATCGTGATAAGCGCTAATATCAGACATAGACACCATCAACAATTGCGCGTCATTATCGTAACCATGAGCTGATTTAGGATCGGCAGGTAATTGACTGACAAAGTCAGGATCCACATTAAACAAATCTTGGTAGGTATAGTTAAGTTCTCGTTTATTTAAGCGACGTAAAGGAGCTTTGGCCATATCCGCTCGTCTGCTATATGCATGTTCCTCTAAGGCAGTTTGGATCCAATTAATGGCAGTCATTCGTTGTCGATCAGAGGGTTGTTTAGCTGAATCAGGTGGCATTTTATGTGAACCCAACACACCTAATATTCTTTGCCATTCATGCTGGCTATTAAAATGATTAAATGACGGGTCCGCTTTATCGAGTCTTAAATTAGCTTCTTGTTTACTCTCGCCATGGCAACGCAAACAATAACCTTCAACTAAAGAGCCCACCTCTGTATCAAAACGATTAAAGGTAGTTTCTGAAATGTAATGTTTGGTCTGATTTTCATAGTCACTATTTTGTAACAGCAGATCGTTATTTTCGGGTAAGTGGTTGGTTAATATAGGTACTAATATTTTGGGTGAATGTTCAGCTAGATAGTTTGGCCCATGTACAAGCGCTCCTCCATCATGAGCAGCTAAACTCATCATACAAATTGCGGCAAACAGTGTGGCTCTATATCCCCACGTCATCAATTTTATCGCCAGTTGATTTTGTGCAGACACATACATCACCCAAGCCACACAAGACAACACCGCAACAGTTATACCAAACATTCTATGACGTTCGATTAATGCCCCTTGATGTCCTTCGTTGGCCGCTAATAAAAGCCCCAACACAACGGTCGATACAGCACTGAACGCGGCGCAAAATAATATAGGGCCAACTAAACGTTTTAGAAAAGCAAAAAGCTTGACGTGAGCCATTAGCTCGAATAAACCAGCGAGAATTAAACAAGTAACAGGAAAATGTAAAACTAGCGGATGGAAACGCCCCAAAAATCGACCAAGGCCCTGCCCTTCAATCCCATCTAAAGGATTCAGCTGAGCAATATATATAACACTGGCCACTGCAACACAGGCAAGTAACAAGCTTAATAGAGTTAAAAATTGACCACGTTTATTAGACAAGAATACTATTCCCTTACTTGGCATTGTTAAAAGCCTAGTTAAAACCGGCCATGGAAATAAATTTATAGATAAAAATAACGGTTTAAATCTGCCACCAAGAACAACAAAATACAAACATTATATTAACACTTTGCATAATATTTACATTCGTAATGACAGTTTATAGGAATGAGCAAATAACAGTGACGGAGAGAGTTTAGAACGAGGTTTAATAGGATAGCGAAATAATACTAGACAAAATGGCACGGCTTTAATTGATTCAAAAAAATCATAGCCGTGCCAGCAAGTAAGCGTATAGATTATTCGTAAAAAGCTTCAACTGTGCCTTTTACCGTAATCAAAAGAGGTTGTCCTCGACGATCTAAAGCTTTTGGTGAAGGTATTTTTATCCAACCTTCACTAATACAGTATTCTTCAACATTAGTGCGCTCTTTGCCATTTAGTTTAATGCCAATATTGTGCTCAAAAATCTCTTCCACATAAAATTTACTGCGCGGGTTGCTAGAAAGGTGATCGGGTAAATCAGGCTTCGAAGAATTGGTATCGTTCATAATAAAAGTCTTAAATAGATAAAAAAGTGCTGCATTGTAGTCAATACCAAGCTAACGCTCAAGCATTAGCTAGCGCTGCCATTATGTTTATCAGCAACATTCCAGTACAGCTAAAATCAGCGGATGTAAGTCATAGTTCATTGACCTTGTCGCTTGCTTGTCATAATTGATTCATGCCTCTGTAATACATAGTCACTAGCCTACCTATATATTCATTTAATAATCATTTAGGAAAAATTTTGAACAAAAATGTATTGAGTGCGGCAGTGGTCGCAATATTTGCTTTATCTTCATGTGTTGACGATGGAGAGAATGGCAGTAATGGGATGGATGGAAGTAATGGCAATAACGGATTAAATAGCTTAATCAACCACCAAGTTTTAACACATGGTTCTGAGCAATGTTTCTTTGGCGGTACACTCATCCAGTCAGGACTAGACAACAACAGCGATAATGTCTTATCTGATGATGAAATCACCCACACCAGTACAAATTGTCATGCCAATACTGTCAGCACATCAGGCTCACGCCTGCCTTACTCTGTATTATCTGCGGATATCGACAATGGATTGCTACCAGGTAATAAAATGGAAATTCGTAACGGAGGGTATGGCTCGGACATGGTGGCCCACCCTACTAATAGTAATCAGTTTTATGCCCTCACTGATCGTGGCCCTAATGCGTCTTTTACTGGTTCACTTGGTACTGGTAAAAAATTTCCCACCCCAGATTACACGCCTCGTATAGGCTTATTTGAACTACAAGCCAATGGTAGTGTGAAAAGAATCAAAGAAATTTTATTAAAACGTCCTGATGGCACAGAAATCACAGGTTTACCTAATACATCAGCTTTGGGTGGAACAGGTGAAACGCCATATGATGCAGACGGTAATGTGATTGTTGAAGATATGTCGCAACCTTATGACGAGAACACTAACCCTATTAAATTAGATGATTCCGGTTTAGACGGTGAAGGATTAGTCGCATTATCTGACGGAACCTTCTGGGTAAGTGACGAATATGGTCCACATATGGTGCACTTTGATGCTGATGGCAAAGAAATTGGTCGTATTAATGCCTTTGCAAACGATCAACGTAACACCTTCACTTTACCTGCTGAATTTGCAAACCGTCGTGCTAACCGTGGCATGGAAGGATTAGCTGTTACACCTGACGAAAAAATCTTAGTGGGTATCATGCAATCTACTATGTATAACCCGTCAAGTGCAGTGAAACTCAATGACATGGTACGTATTGTCACTGTTAATTTAGAAGACGGTAGTGTCAGTCAATATCTATATAAACAAGAAATTGATCAAAACTCACAATCAGGTATTGTTGCCTTAAGCGCCACTGAATTTTTAGTGATAGAGCGTGATGGTAAATTCTACAATCAAGATGCAAGCGCAATGAAGCATTTATATAAAATTGACCTCAGCCAAGCCACAGACATCGAAACTATTACCGACAACGGTAATATTGTGCAAGATGACGCTTTAGGTTTAACCATTAATGGCGAAACCCTAGAGCAAGTTACTGTTGCAGACGATGGCTGGTCAGTGATTGAAAATGCAGGTATCACTGCCGTAAGCAAAACATTTATAACTGATTTGGTGGCTGAAGTGGCTTACCCTCACGATAAATTAGAAGGCTTATGGCTTATCAATGACTCGACAATTGGTGTGATTAACGACGACGATTTTGCCACTTGGTCAACTGGCGGCGTGTTAGAACAAAAATACTTAGATGCAGGTTTTACCAATATCGATGGTAATACTTTGTACATAATTGAAGACTTAGATCTTTAAATTAGTTTGATGAGAGTGAATAACAAGGATGTTATTCACCAATATCTTCATTCCATAATGCAGGGTTGTTTTGAATAAAAGTTTGCATCAGTTGATAACATTCTTCATTATCAACCACTTCAAGTTCTACCCCTCTAGATCTAACATATTCTTCAGGTCCACAAAAAGTACGGTTTTCTCCTACTACCACTTTAGGTATCCCATACAATAAAACTGAACCACTACACATGTCACAAGGCGATAAGGTTGAATACAGTGTGGCTCGTTTATAATCTGCGGCTTTAATTCGCCCGCTATTTTCTAAACAATCCATTTCAGCATGCAACACTGCACTGCCTTTTTGTACTCGTTGATTATGACCACGGCCTACTATTTCGCCATCTAATACTAATACCGAACCAATAGGAATACCGCCCTCAGCTAAGCCCTTTTTAGCTTCATCAATTGCCGCTTGTAAAAATTTATCCATTTCAATTTTTTTCATTTATGCCTTTTGTATTCAATACTACGCAAAGTATTCGACAATAAAAGATAAATAATCACTATTAATGATTTACGCCATTTCCCACAGTTTTCTGACTGTATTGACGTCTCTTTTCATGGCATTAAACACTGTGGATTGCTCAGCTTTTATGTTTTTAGCACCATGTTCTGCACCTCCTAGCTCATATTCAAAATGCAAAGACACGGGCACATGTATTTTTAATTTTTTGAGTAAAGAGAAGTAACTATTAAAATCCACCATCCCCTGGCCAATTGGCACATTTTTTAATTTCCACTGCCCGTTTACTTGTTGCCATTGGTAATCTTTTAACACAATAGAATTGATTTTCTGACGCAACATATTAAAGGGAATGGGCCAAGATTTAGCGCCTTCAACTGAAGCGTGTCGAATATCATATTGGCAACCTAGATAATCACTATCAATACCTTCTAAAAGATGCCAAATATCCCATATTTGGGCGCCAACATACCCCGCCCCTGCATGGTTTTGATATGCCCCTTTAATTTCCGATTGTTTATTAAGCTCAGCTAATTGTTGGCATTTTTGATTAAAATCATCTAAGGCTTGAGGTGCTTCTATATCCTCTGGGAAACGGTAATACCCCATTCGATAATAGTTAAAACCAAGCTCACCAGCTGTATTTAATATTTGTGCGGTAAAGTTTTGCTGGGTATCAGTAATGGCAGTAGTCATCATGTTAGGGGTGAATCCCACCTTTGACATCGCTTCTACCGCTTTAGGTAAATCGTGCTCTACCCGTTCAGGTAAAACATGCCCTTTGGGACGTACAGTCAAGTCAACACCATTAAAGCCAATATTGGCAGCGGCATCGGCCATATCGGCGTAATCTAAAAACTGTAAGTGTTTGGAAAAAATATTAATGTCTAAATCACTTAAGTCATTATTATGCGAATGACTTTCACCGACTAAGACTTTACTATGCAAACCGCTACTGGCTGACAATATACCAGTTAAGCCTAATGCGGCACTTGATTGGATAAATTGACGTCTTTTCAAAATAACTTCTCCATCTAAAATATTCTACAAACCACACAAAGTGAATTTTATTTATTTGCGAATATAGGCAAATAAATCACGGATTTGTTGTTCGCTCATTTGTTCAGTAATGCGTTCAGGCATCAGTGAGGTATTTTGTGCTTCTAATGTAGCGATTTCTTCCATTGCAAAAGTAATAGCTTCTTGGCCTAAAGGTTTTAATAACACATGATTAATGCTTCTATCTTGCATCACACCAAGCATTGTTTGACCATTTTTTAAAGTAACCCGATAAAGTACATACCCTTCACGTATATCTGCATTAGGGTTGACGATATTTAATATAAAGTTACTCACGTCTTGTCTATCGTAACCGGTTAAATCGGGCCCTAAATCCCCACCTTCGGCAAACAATTTATGACAAGCGCCACAATACCTAGCAAATACTTTTTGGCCAGTCGCCTGATTGCCACTGCCAGTACTCAATGCTTGTTTAATTTTGGTTATTTCAGCTGATTTTTCGGCAGAATTAGTCACTTTCACTTCAGGCCAAATGGCATCCACTTGGGCCGTTAAGATAGGATCGTCTAATAATGTAAACTGGCGTACAAGGTTATTAGACACATCAGATTTTTTCACTTGCCTTGTTTTAGATATCATCAATAAGAAGTGTTTCGCCCACTCAAGCCTGCTGGCATATAAAGCCAAAGCGGCTTGACGTAATTCACTGTTTGCGCGTAATTTATCAGGATAATAAGCGACTAACTTTTTGCCCAACCCATCAGTATCGTAAGCCCCTAAGGTTTGTAGTGCCGCCAGTCTCACGCCAATAGCTTCATCTGCATTAGCTACAATTTTTAGTAATATTGGCACCACTTTTTCATCCTCTACCTTCGCAAAAATATTGATATAAGACAATCGGGCTAAAGGTTGTTCACTACCTTTGGCAATAATCAACAGAGCCTGTGCAGTTGCAGTGGGATCTTTTTGTTTAATAGCTAAAGACAATGGTCCTTCACCAAATTTGTTTTGTAACACTTGCATTTGTTCAATTAAATTGACTGGCAATAAAGACACATCAACAGACTTAATGCTTTGTTGTAACGCCGCTAACAATATCTTTGAATATTTATCAGCCGGAGACAAACTTAACAAGCTTGCACTGCTTTTATAATTTTCTGCTCCCCCTGCTAAAGCATACCTTTGCATGATACGGCTGAGTAACACCTTTTCGACAATGGGCAATCGCCACAACTGTGGATTTTGCAGCATGTCTAACACCTCTTGTCTATGACTAATGGCTTTAGACTCTAGGGCCCACCATATAAACATTTGGTTTTCTTTATCTTGTTGCGAAGCTGGATTCGTTATTAAATTTTGAATCATAGGCAAGGCAATATTGCCCGGTAAACGTTTTGCACTTGAGGCCAATTGGCCTATGGCTTCTAACTGCTTTTCATGTTTTGATAACACACTCAATTTAGCCGCCACCAAAGAAGACGCTTTGTTACTGTCTCCCACTAAACGTACAGCCCAAAGACGAATGTAGGGATCTTGATGATTTAACGCTTCAATAATCAAGGCATCACTTAACCCCGCAGATAAATTTATCGCCCATAACGCTTCAAGGGCATATTGCGGCACAGTAGAGCGAAATAAGGGCAATAACACCTTGATAGCGGCTGGATCTTTTCGATCTCCAAACAGTCTTAAAGCTTGCTGGCGAAACCACTTATTGTCGCTTTTTAATAATTCGGCCAGCTGACTATTGCTGTACTGACTAAGGTCAAAACTTGCCGTATGTGTGTGTTGTTTATTTTGTTGTTTATTACGTAGCCGATAAATACGCCCAGTAGATTTATTCCAAGTGTCTCTGGGATCAACATGTGACAGGCGACTGTCATACCAATCGGCAATGTATATGCCACCATCAGGTCCAGCTTTAATATCTACCGGTCGAAACCAATGATCGTCACTTTTGAGTACTTTGTTTTCATCTATGGCTGTAAAGGTTGAGCCTGCTTCTTCGAGTCGGCTAAGTTGTACAAAATTGAGTAAGGGGTTTAAAGCAAACAGCTTATTATGATATTGGGCCGGCAAACTGCCCCCTTGATATTTAACCCAGGCATGGGTAAACCTGATCCTATCGCCTTCTAGCGGAATACCGGGTAAATAACCTAAGGCATAGGGGTTAGTTAAGGCCCCATGTTTACCCCAATTTTTTTTGAAATAACCACCTTGTTTATAATAGTAACCACGGATCACTTCATTGGTACCAGAATAAAAACGCCCTTTGTCGTCTATTTCAACATAAAAAGTATTTCCCCCACCTTCTGCATATACCTCAAATGTTTTCAATTCAGGGTGATAACGCCAAAATGCCTGTCCTTTAAAATGCACATTTTTGCTAACAACAGAATTCACTGTAGAAATAGCGGTACTGCCTTGAGCGCCATATAACCAACCATCTGGCCCCCACCTTAAACTATTGGCAATAGCATGGGTATCTTGTAATCCAAATCCATCAAGATGCACTTCTGGCTCACCATTGGGTAAACCATCCCCATCAGGATCAGGATAAGCCACTAAATAAGGCGGGGTGAGTACCCATATTTTACCTCGACCTAGAGTGACACTAGTGGCAATGTTTAAGCCCGTTATCGCATCAGTCGACTTATCAAATAGGCCATCGTTATTGGTATCTTCAAAGATAGTGATTTTGTCTGCCCCCCGTAAACCTTGGCCGGGCGGCTTGGGTGTTTTGTCAAATACAGTGCGATTATGGTTATCAATATCTACTACCTTCACTCCTTGAGGATAAGGATATTGATTATATTGCACCACCCACATGCGGCCACGATGGTCAAAATTAATAAACACAGGTTGGTGTATTTGTGGTTCAGACACAATTAAATCTAAGGCTAGATCCTCGGCAAAACTAAAACCTTTTAAGGCTTCTTTGGCTGGCGTAGGCAATGAGTCATCAGTTTGAATACCTTTACCCGCAAACACCCGCATATAGTTGGCAACTTCATCATTACCGGCAATTTGTTCGATAGATGCATTTTTAGCGCTTTGGTTTGCTAACTTTATTTGACTAGCATGTTGCGCCAAGCAACTAAAGGAAAACAAAACAGTCAGAACTGACATTAACTTGAATGAGGATATATTTTGCAAAAGCATAATGACTAAACACTCTAGAACGTTAAATAATTGTAAACTTTTCCTAGAATACATTTATTTGTTTAATTGTTTTTGTGTTTTTTAATTTGAATATACGAATGCATATCTGAAGTACCAAATAATACCGATTAAAAAAGGGAGTTAATTGAATGTAGCCAAACAATTGAACTCCCTTTTATTTATTCCACTTTAGTATCTTTTATTAACTAGCCCTAATCTATGACTTTTTAGCTTTTCTAATAGCTAATAATCCAAGTAATAAAATGGCTACCATAGGTGGTTCAGGTACGTCATTTGGTTTTGTACCGACGGCATTTATTTTTAGCGTTTGACTACCAAATAAGTTGTCATCATAAAAACTCCCAACGTCCATTAGGTAGGCGCTTGTTATGTCAAACATAAAGTCACCAGCATCTTTAGCTACAAAACTCAAAGTCCCTAAGTCAAGCAACATATCAGCGGTATCGAAGGGCGCATCAGTACCGAAGGTGCTTAAACTGTATAACCATTCATCACTAAATGAATCATAGTCAACCGTCTCGAAAGGGTCGGTGTCTGCTGTGTATTGAGCAGGCAAAGATATACTAGCAAAATCAGCTGTACTGTCTGTAAAAGTAAACCAAGTCAGCGCATCAAAGTTTTTGTCAATAAGCCCCCCCAAGGGGGCATCAGCTTGGTAGCTTAAGTTAATATTAATGGTGTCACCAACTGTATAATCAGAGGCGTCAGCGGTGACAATTAAGCCAGCCATACTCTGTACGCTGAAGCTTAAACATAATAATAATGTGGTTAGTTTTTTCATTTTCAAATATCCAAGTAAGGCTTATTCAGCACAATTAGTTTTAGTACAAATACTACGTAACATACTGATGTCACGGCTATTAACACTGCCGTCGTTATTAAAGTCAAAATCGTCTCGTACTTTAGATGGGTCACGTATTGCGCGAGCAAAATAAGAAAGATCTTTACGGTCAACGTCATGGTCCCCATCAAAATCCCCTAATACGCCGTACATTGCATCGTTTGGAAAGTGGTCAACTGTATCTTCAACACCATCGTTATCGTCGTCTGTATCAGTTAAATCACCTTCTCCATCATTATCAAAGTCACTATCAATATTTAATCGTGCAATAGCTCTATCGTATGTTGTGCCATTTGAAGCAGCAAACTGAGCATATAAGAAATAGAAATTACCTTCTGGAAGGTCTGCAGTAGGTGTGATCCCCTCCAGTGGAATTGACACATTGGATGCTGCTGTCTGTTGACCAATCATACTGTCGTCAAACACCACTATGTCCTTTACCACTCCCCATGCAGAAGTCAGTTCTCGCAAAAAGACTTTTAAACCGCCCACACCATCAGTCACAACATTGCCAGTACCCGCTTCAACATTGAGTGTCACATTCATTGGCTGAGTAGTTAAATGTGTCACGTTGCGATATTTAGCGTCATTATCAAATGAAAGTGATGGGGCAACAGGTTCTGGCTCTGGCTCTTCATCTACGCATCCTTCACATAACAACTTGAAAGTACGTACATATTCATATGAGGTAGTACGCTGCTCTTCTGTGCCAGCTTTAACCATGCCACCATCTTCTGGAACTGGGTTCCAATCGTAGGTTTCTATAGCCATTTGTATCCACATTTCCTGATTAAAGGCAACAGGATGCACTAAGCTATAAACCAGCTTACCGTCTAGATAAAAGTCGATTTCATTCTGTGATTTCCAGTGAGCACCGTATACATAATAACGGTCTGTCGTTTTTTTACCTGCAGGTACCATAACCGAGTTTTGACTTCTGTTTTCTTCATTACAGATTGTTTGACGGTGAAACATATTTGAGTGATAAATATGCTCCCAATCCATTGCCCAAGCAGCAGTTAAACCTTCATTAACTTTGCCTATGGTCTCCTGAATATCAATCTCGAACATAGTATTACAATCGCTATTTTTACTCATTAACCAGAATGTAGATGACATTTCTGTTTGGTTAGCTTTCATTTTTGCTTCGTAATAATAAGATACGCCATCAGTTGGAGCGCTGGTGGGGAATATCGAACGAACGATTGCGCCTTTATATTTAAAGTAAGCTTGCTTAAAGTTACCGTCTGCATCTTTATAAGGGGTGTCTAACCATTGCGGGCCACCTTCCAATTCCTCTACTGTAATTTTTAGCTTGTCATCATTAATACTGACGGTATCTGTAGTAAATAATCCTGGTGGTCTACCATTCCACAACCAACCATTGCCGATTGGCTCAACTTGCCATTTGTCAGTATTTACATTTGAACCTTCAAACTCATCAGACATATTGTCTATCTTCAGCCAATTCATCCCTGCAAATACTGGCGTTTGTGCCCCTTGGAAAAATGGAGTATCAGTAACAGCACCAACACTAGGATCCATTGGTGCTGGATCTAACTCATCACTGGCACCATCATTATCGTCGTCTGTGTCAATTGAATCGACAATACTATCGCCATCAAAATCACTGTCGATATCTATGTTAGCAAGACCCGTGTCATAAATATTGCCATCTGAGGAACCAAACTCTGCAAATAAGTAATAGAAGTTTCCGCTAGGAAGTTGGTTAGTCGGTGTCAGCCCGTCTAATGGGATGAAAATAGTTGAAGAGCTGGTTTGTTGGCCGACAATATTGGCATCATAAACAACGGTATCGTTTACTGGTATCCAATCAGAGTTTAATTCACGTAAATAAACTTTAAGGCCGCCTACAGAGTTATCAATAATATTGCCCGTACCGGCTTCAACATTAATGGTCACGCCAAGTGCACCAGAATTTGCGTAGACATTAGTATTAATTTGCACACTATTTTGAATGGACACTGATGGTTCTACTTGGCCAGCTTCTATATTAAGATTAACTACATTTACTGTGTGACCTGTACCGTCTGAAGCGATAAATTTCACAAATAGAAAGTAGAAATGTCCTTCTGGGAGATTTGCAGTAGCAGTCAAACCTTGCAAAGGAATTTCTACATTTGAAGTCCCACTGGTTTGACCGATAGCTAATGCATCAACCACAATAGTGTCCTTAACCACCCCCCAACTAGCGTTCATTTCTCGTAGAAAAAATTTAATTCCTCCTTCTCCAGCACTTACTGTGGTGTCGATTCCGGCATTGTAATGCACGGTAACGGGCAATACACTGTTTGTTTGATAGACATTCGTCTTATATATTGCGGCGTCATCAAACGTCACTCCCGCAGTGGCTTGAGCATGGCTCTCAATTGGTAGCCAAGCTAAAACAAGCGTAAAACATACTGCCAACGCTGTTATTACTTTATTCATTATAGTTATCCTATTAGTGAAAACTAACTTCCCCTTAAATAAAAGGGTAAATTAGTAATCAGATGTTGAATTTAGTGTTTTTGTTACTTTATTTTTATTTAACATTCACTTGTTTACTAAGGTTTATAAGATGACCCTGCAGTGAAATGTTAGAAAAACTATGCTGTTTTTCTTGAGTCACTGAAATAAAACTAGCGGTCTAATTCAGGTCAAAGATAAATCCCGTTTTATTCATAAATTCTTCAACTTTATTTATTATTGCAAATAAACTGTTAATGAAATTATTGTTAAATGTTATCTGTATAGCTTTAACCAGATCAAATGATTTACTTATTTTTAACACGTAAGCTTTTGTTTTGATTGCGTTTACCCTTCGTAAGGAAAAGTAATGAAGCGTAGTCCACGTTTGTTTAACGTTAAATATTTGGTGGTTGACTTAAATAGAGATAGGAACACATACAAATTAACTAACTGGAAAATGTTAAGCAGAGTCTAAGTTCTAGATTGAGCGATAAAGAGCAAAGCTCAGGAGTGATAGTGATAACAATAAAGATAACTCACAGCTCCGTTGCTATATAATTTATATAACGGAACTAGAGATTATTGGTGAGTAAATATAACTGCCCTTATCTAATAGCAGCGATTTACAATTTTAATTATTCCAAATTGCTTTTGTATCCACTTTGTCGATACTCAGAATTTTTGAATTTAAATGAGAGTGATTAAAGCTAGCGACTTCAAAAAGTATTTCAAAATTTGTGTGAGATATATCAGCCGCATTGGCTGAGCCTACATTCAAATTAACTGAAGAGAAATTATCAGGATTAGTGACAAATTGAGAAACGGCCATAATAGCTGCATCAGTATACCCCGAGATTATGTAAATCGAATTGCCTGATGTACCTTGGTATTTAGCAAAAAGCCCGTAGTCGGTATAGCCAGAATAAAATGGCGGAATTAATTGATAATTTTTAGCGGTATGTTTATTAATAAAATTTGTCTGGGCACTTAAATAGTAATTTGAGCCATCATAAAAGCTATACAGCTGATTAAAATCGGTGAATTTACCGATGTACACAATATTGTAATTATTAATCTCCTCGGTTGTTAGATCTGATGACATTTTCACTTTATATAGCTGCTTACTTTTAAAAATAGGGGTTATGTCTGCTAACGCAACAACTACACCACTAGGTACAAATTTATTATTTGGAATACCCAAGAAGTTTATCTCAGGTTTCTCTTTAAGAAATAACATTAACTCACTAGTCACGTTTACAAAACTATTTCTCACTAAACTTGCAATTTTTTTAGGTGAGTTATCGATGACTTGATAAAAAAATGCATCACCGATCACGATAAGTGTTTTTTTATTATTTTCGTTTAAATCTTTCCATATAGAGTGACTTCTTATAGCCACTTCAGAATGACCACTATTAGAAATTATCAAGATATTTAGTAAGATTGATAAAAAAGAAACAGCCGCTAAGCCCAAAATTAATGGCGAACGTGTTAACTTGTGTTTTCCTGCATGAACATTTGAAGCAAAATTATCGTCAGATTCTAGTGTTTTAATTTCAGCAGATTGCTGTGCCGTATTAATAAATATTAATTCATACTTACCGTGCGGGATCATTATTTGAAACGTTTCAGCATCGCCTTCAGTGCCATAGTATTTAGTCAGTTTTTTTCGTAAATTTGAAATATAAACTCTGACCGAAGCGTCGTCAGAAGGATTATATTCATCCCCTTTATTAAATACGCTTTTGGCTATCATCACTTCACTAGACGCGGAAGAAGTATCTGATTGTCCTGTTATTTTTGCTAACGTGTTGTCTACTAGATAGCTAAGCAAGGCTATATATTTATCTGAACGCCCAAACGACTGACTATCCTTTATCCGTTCTAATTGAGCAAGTAACTCCTCCCTCTGTGGAAAGAACTTATGTTGCTTCATCAAACACCTCATAGTTTTGTATATAAATCCATAATGCCATATTCAACAAGCCAAGATAAGATATTAATCTATAAAATGATCTATTGTAGAGTAAATACTTTTACATAATTAGCGAATACACAACACTTGGAGAAAACTAGCCCATAGGCTCAATAGATATCCATACAGACTAAATTGAGTTTATATTTACAATGTCAATTTAACTTTTAAAATATTATTTTTAGCTTGTTACAAATACCTGCGATAAAGATTAAATTTAACGATAATCGGATAATGTTTATCCAAAGGTTGCCAAGAGCAAGCCATAATAAACCAGCTTAGTGCTAACGGACCAAAGATCTTTAAATCGCTAAAGGTCGCTCTACTTCTGAAATAAGTAATGCCCCCATTAAAAAACAAAGAAGCGAAATCGATGACAACAAGTAATCGTATATATGAATTTTCATGAGATAAATTGATAATAAAAAGCTTTGCCTTTCGGCTTTATGACTTAAATCATTTAATCTTCGAAAAAAACCATAGGCCTATCAATTAAGTATGCTTCAGCTTCTTGATAAAAAAGCTTACTAAATTGGTAAAAAGCGAGGGATTGCTCATAATCCCCTCTAAAACAAAGGTTGTGGATATCCAGCCAACTTTCATTAGCCCAGTAATAACTTAACTCGACATCCTGTATGTTGGCCTTTTTATTCCCCAAATACTGATTATTTTTAACTAGCTTTTTGTACAAGCGGGCAGCGTTAGTTAAATGTATTGCATTGTGTAATGGGTCACCACAGTCTTTAATAAAGTGCTCTGGTAATATCACCATTTTACCATTATCTTGCAACCAGAAAGGCACTGAATTTGTAACTCTAGCCACGGGAAATGTGCCCAAATCAAAATCTGAGGGCGCTGTCGTATTAGCCATACGAGTTCCAGTAAAGCGCAGCGGACCTGCCGGTAACATCACTTCAATTTCATGATGGCTAACCATAGTTGCCACTGGTAGTTTAAAGCTAAATTCACTGATATTCGGTGGTAATTCGAAATAACCTTGCTGATCAGTCATAACCTTTTTTTTTGTATGTAAGTCCCGAACTTCAAGATTTATTAATGGGGCCCCTGTTTGCATATCAACAAGCGTACCTTGCCAACTTGGAGAAGTATATTCTGTTCGAATAATGGGGATGCAAGCCGAAAATATAGAAGCTAAAAGCACCAGCATTAGACTTAAACGGGGTTTTATAAAAATTAAATTCATCAGGCGCAACCTTCAACCAATAATACAGTAGGCACTAATCCGGCTTTTATTAGCTCTATGTCACCATTAATAAAATCTACAACAATAGCTTTAGATTGATCTTTATTGTACCAACGTAAGTAGAAACCATTTTCATATTCATGAGGGGCGATTTCAATTTCTGGGTATGTTTTTCTGAAAGATGCCAAAGTCATTGACCCCGTATTTAAAGCGTAAAAAGGACTATCTTGTTTAATTAATTGAGTATTGCTGGTATCTAGTCGCTCAATAATGCCATCAACCACCATCACGTCTATTCCAGGATAGGCAATCATTTTAATATACTGACAGCCTTCAAGAATTGCTCCGGATGGTTGAAATATTAGCGAGCTTGTAGCCAGTTTTTCGCCAAATATAATATCACCCAAACGGTTATGCTGTAATGGCTGTGTTTGGGCATCGACAATAAAACTGATAAACAAAAAGAAGATGAAGCTAACACATAAATTTCTGATAAGGCTTGCTCTTTTATATAAAGTCACTAGCTGTTTTATTTATCAGGCTATGACGATCTTAAGACTGACTGTAGATATTACTCGGTAAATAAATTAAATCCAAGTAAGGATAAATATGAATAGGAGCAGACAAAAGCAGAAGCAATTGGATAGGAAATAGATACTAGTGAAAAGAATGATCTAATAATCACTTCTAAACAACCAAAAAAATAATACAAACTACTAGAGAATAAGGGGTACATTTCTAGTTAAATCATTGCCGTTTGGGCTATTACTAAAAGCCACCACAATCGTTATTTGAACAAAGTCTTAACTTGTTAAATTGCACATTCAACCGCTTTTTGCGCGTGAATATATGTTGTGTCTAGAAGTTCGATTTCAGAATCTTTTTGATCAACCAAGATACCAATTTCAGTGCATCCAAGAATGACAGCTTCTGCACCTTGTTTGGCTAGAGTGTTAATAATTCGCAAATATTCTGCTTTAGAAGCTGGGAGTGATTTCCCTAAGCAAAGCTCTTTATAAATCACGTCATGAACAATGATCCTATCTGCTGCATTAGGAACTAAGACAGTTAAACCATAATTTTCACTTAACCTGCCTTTATAAAAATTTTGTTCCATCGTGAAAGCAGTACCTAATAGTCCTACTGTTTTGATTCCTTTTTTTACAAGCACATCTGCAGTTGCATCCGCTATATGTAGCAAGGGGATATCAATAGAGTCCTCTATCTGGGGAGCCACTTTATGCATAGTATTTGTACATATAAGTAAAAAATCTGCGCCGGCAGATTGTATCTTTATGGCTGCATCTGTGAGTATTTTTGCTGTACCTTCCCAATCACCATCTCGCTGTAACTTTTCAATTGGCTCAAAATCGACACTATACATTGCTATCTTTGCTGAATGCAGGCCACCGAGAGAACTTTTAATACCTTCATTAATAGCTCTATAATATCCAACAGTACTTTGCCAGCTCATACCACCTAAAAGACCGATTGTTTTCATATTTTCTCTTTCTATTTTGCAAACTAACTCCGCATTATACAGCACCTGATTTGTGTCTATTTTTTCATAAATGCCTTGTTAAGTATTTTCACTGGCCTCGCGGACTAATACTAATAACTAGTTAAAGAAAACCTTAGGTTTGACTCTCGTTAATACTATTTGAGTTGCAAATTTACCCCAAACTTTTTTAATTTACCTCCCAGCTGCTCATTCTCGAGCAAGAGTTTCAGAAATAGAATCAACTCCCGACTTTCATCGAATTTAAGATCGGAGATAAAGGCCTTGATACCACTCCAGAAATCAGATTTAATCCAAATATCAAATCGCCCCAGTTTATTATCGGCTGATTTGACTTTTATTTATAGACCGCCTGATGTTGCTAAAGTTTGCTCTATTCTTCTCTACGCTGCTTATTATTCTTTTAAAACATGCACCACTTGTTTGGCAAACAATCCACCTTGCAACTGTCGATGTAACGCTTGAGTAATCTCATCAGCTTCAAACGGTATTGAGATAATAGCAGGCGCTTTAATACTGCCATCGTTAACACTATTCATTAAGAGTTTACCCATAAAGCTCATTTTCTGTTGGGCACATAAACTATGGGTTAACCAGGCTCCGCTGAGTGACACTATGTTGATCACAGGGGCTTTTGAAAACAGTAGTTCAGGGGGTAAGGCAGGTAAACCATTGAGACAGGCAATTTTTCCGCAAAAACGTACTAGGCCAATATTACGAATGGTATTGTCGCCGCCTATGGAATCAATTACCGCATCAAACTCGCTATGGCCTAGGGCCATCTTAAATTTTTTCAGTAGATTTTTGTCTTTGTAATCAAAACATTCATCAGCCCCTATTTTTTTCAAATAAGCATGAGTGTTTTTTGCAGCGGTACTGAAAACCGTAGCCCCGCGTTGTTTGGCAAACTGAATGGCAAACTGGCCTACAGCGCCAGCGCCTGCTTCTACAAGTAGGTTTTCACCTTCTTTTATTTGTAACTTATCTAAGGCGAACAGTGCGGCCATACCCGCGCAAGGTAAAGCTGCGGCGGTTTCTCCAGATAAGCCTTCGGGTAATTTAGACACTGCAAAATTAGGTACCGCCACATATTCAGCCAACATACCTTGTTGTTGAATATTGGCATGCCACATAACTTGGTCACCAATATTGGGGCTAACACCAAGAGGTGCATCGACCACAGTACCCACAGCGTCTAACCCTAGAATGTGTGGGTACTGCCAATCTGTGAAGTCACTTTTAGCCAACTTGGCATCAATAGGATTAAGGCCAACATATTCAACACGGATCAACAGCTCGCTGTCATGCCTCTGGGGCATGGTGATTGGCTGTTTTAGCAAAGTAAAATCATCTTCAGCTTTGGCCAAAGTGATTGCTTGCATTGTGTTGGCTAGGTTAACCATAACTACTTACCTTCTTTTCTTATTATTTGCCTCTTATCTAATTATATAGAGGCATTCGAGCTTTTAATAAAAAGCCCTAAATATCAAACATTAATTATTGAACTAACGTTCTGCTCCATCCGCCACTAAACGCTTTGTAAGTAGATATTTTTGCTAGCATAAAGGCTATTTTTGCATCTACAGAGGCTTGCTCTGCAACTAATGCATCTTGCCTAGCAGACAACAAATCTAAGAAAGGCATTTGCCCTTCCTCGTACATTGCTTTGGCCTGTAAGTGAGCTTGCTCAGCATAATATAATCTTTTGTCAGCAAATTCATGCAAGGTTTTTGATTGTTTCATACTCACTAAGGCCGTTTGTGACTCGGCGATAACACTAATAATGGTGTTTTCGTAGTCAGCCAAAGCTGCTTGGCTCAAAGAACTTTGCGCCTTAGCTTGGGCCTTTAACGCAGGCCAACTTAATATCGACCAATTAAGTTGTGGCGTCAGTGACCACGCATCATCGTTGCTAGATAAGTCGATACCAATAGGGTTAAGCAAACCGGCAAAACCTGATATTGAAATATCTGGATACAAGGCAGCATCGGCGGCGTCTGCTAGTGCACTTTGTTGTAATAGCTGATACCGGGCAATACTGATCTCAGGACGTAAACTAACGGCTTTATCTGGTTGGATTAATGCCACTGGCTGTATCAAGTTTTTACTTAATAAATCAGCGCTAAAGCTCAATTCAACTTGCTCAGGGGTAGTCCCCAAAAATACCGCTAAGGTCGCCTTATTTTGATACAAGGCTGTTTCTATTTGAGGCAACAAAGCTTTTTGTTGGTTTAACTGAGCATAGGTGCGATTAACATCAAGTTTAGAGGCAAAACCTTCATCCACTCTAGCTTGTAACACATCAATGCTGGCCACTAATGCGGCAATTTGTTGATTAATAATTTGCAGTTTTAATTGATTGCCTTGCCATTCAAAAAAACTACGGGCGACGCCACTTACTACTTCTGCAGCAAGTTGATGTCTTTGTTCTTGTGCTTGTAAACTATTGGCTTCAGCAGCTTCGATTAATGCTGAAATACGACCAAATAAATCTAACTGCCAGTTAATGCCCGCACCAATACTGGCACTGTTTTGCACACTACCAGCAACTGATTCTCTAGAGGCTTCGCCTTGTAATCCACCTTGAGGCCAGTACTGGGCCTCTTCGTAGCCTAGCTGTTGCATAGCTGCTCGAAAGCGTAACTGTGCAGCAGCTAAATTACGGTTAGATTCTAAAGCTTGTGTCACTAAAGAATTGAGTTGCATACTTTGGTAACTTTGCCACCATTGGCTATTTGTCTCACTTTGAGCCAGCTCTTGAGCATAATTTTGTTCTGCAAAAAACGTATTGCTTAGGGTACTGTCTTGCGTTGCTTGCTGACTGCTTACGCAGCCAGCTAGTGTTAATGCCAGTACTAATGTTGATAACTTAGTATTTATTGTCAAATTAAGCTTAAACATGTGGCAACTCCTTATTAGCAATATCTTTTTCGCTGGCTACTGTTTCGCTAGTTTCTTTTGCGACTAACGCATAAAACACTGGGGTGAACAACAAACCAAAGATAGTCACACCTATCATGCCAGAGAATACTGCAACCCCCATAGCTTGACGCATTTCAGCCCCTGCACCAGATGCCAACACTAAAGGAATAACACCAGCTGTGAAGGCAATGGATGTCATCAAAATTGGACGTAAACGAGTTCGACCAGCTTGAATAATTGCTTCTAGTCGACTCAGACCTGCTTCTTGTTCTTCTTTGGCAAACTCCACCATTAGAATGGCGTTTTTACAAGCTAGTGCCACCAGCACAATCAAAGCAATTTGAGTGAATATATTATTGTCACCGCCGATTAACCACACGCCAAATAAAGCAGAGAAAATAGTCATAGGCACAATTAGTATAATGGCTAATGGCAAACGCAAACTTTCATACTGAGCTGCCAATACCATGAACACTAAAAACACCACTAACGGAAAGATATAAACCATAGTGTTACCAGCGATAATTTGCTGATAGGTCACTTCTGTCCATTCGTAATCGATACCGTCGGGTAAGTTTTTGGCTAATACTTGTTCAATGGCTTGTTGTGCTTGATCAGAACTGTATCCCATAGCTGGACTACCGTTTAATTCTGCACTTGGATAGCCGTTATAATGCATAACACGATCAGGACCTCGAGTAGGCGTAGCACTAAGTACCGCCCCTAATGGCACCATGTCGCCTTTGGCATTACGCACTTTTAAACTTAAGATTTGTTTCGCATCTAATCTATATTCAGCATCTGCTTGTGCATTCACTTGATAGGTACGACCAAACATATTGAAATCATTCACGTACATAGACCCTAGGTATATTTGTAGTGCATCAAAGACTTGATCCAATGCAATGCCTTGCAACATAGCTTGTTCACGGTCTATTTCAATATCCATTTGTGGAACTTGGATACGGAAACTTGAGAATAAGCCCATTAGCTCAGGACGTTGATTCGCTTCTTTAATCACTGTTTGCAAAGTATTAAATAAGGTTTCAAAACCTTGGTTTCCACGATCTTCGAGTTGTAATTTAAAACCACCCGTTGTACCTAAGCCTAAAATGGGCGGAGGTGGGAATACAGCCACAAAAGCTTGATCAATAACTGAAAAACGTTTATTTAATTCAGCGGCAATTGCGCCAGCAGACAAACCGGGACCTTGACGTTCAGAGAAGTCTTTCAGTGGAGTAAATATCACCGCACTATTTGGACTATTGGTAAAACCATTAATGGACAAACCAGGGAAACCCACAATATTAGCCACACCAGGTACTTCCTTGGCAATAGCAGACATTTGTTTTACTACATCTTCGGTTCTGTCTAAGCTTGATGCATCAGGTAATTGCGCAATAGCCACTAAGTATTGTTTGTCTTGAGCAGGAATGAAACCACCAGGTACACTATTAAATAATCCGGCCGTTGAGCCTAACAAGGCAAAATAAACCACAGCCACAATGATGCTAAAACGGATCAATTTTTTGATGGCGTTTTGGTAAGCCAAAGACCCTTTTTCAAAAACACGGTTAAATGGTTTAAACAAAAAGCGACCAAATATCTTATTTAATACCCGAGTTAAAAAGTCAGGTTTTGCGCCATGTGGCTTTAATAATAATGCCGACAATGCAGGTGACAAGGTTAACGAGTTAAAGGCCGATATCACAGTAGAAATCGTAATAGTTAAGGCAAACTGTTTGTAAAACTGCCCCGTTAAACCAGTAATAAAAGCGGTAGGAATAAACACAGCTAACAGCACTAAAGCAATAGCAATAATTGGCCCTGTCACTTCTGTCATAGCTACTCGGGTTGCCTCATAAGGGGTTAAACCTTTTTCAATATTCCGCTCTACGTTTTCTACTACGACTATGGCGTCATCTACTACTATCCCTATGGCTAACACTAAGCCAAATAAAGATAAAGTATTAATACTCACGCCCAACCAATGCATGACTGTAAAAGTACCAATTAGCGATACAGGCACTGCAATAAGTGGAATAATTGAAGCACGCCATGTTTGTAAAAACACTATTACCACTATCACTACTAGGGCAATAGCTTCTAACAAGGTAGTAATAACCGCTTCAATCGAACCACGGACAAACACAGTTGGATCATAAACAATGTCGTAAGCTAGATCGGCAGGGAATGATTTGGATAATCTTTCCATTGTAGCGCGCACTTCGTCAGACAATTCAATAGCGTTTGAACCAGGACGTTGGAATACCGGCATAGCCACGGCATCTTGGCCATTCAATAATGAACGTAATGCATAATTATCTTGGCCTATTTCAACTCTGGCGACATCTTCTAAACGGGTAATCGCGCCGTCATCGGCAATTTTGATAATGACGTTTTCAAATTCTTCGATACTACTCAAACGACCTTTAACATTTAATAATACTTGGAACTGTGCAGCATTAGGTGAAGGCTGTGCGCCCAATGAGCCCGCAGCTACCTGTTGGTTTTGTTCACGTAATGAATTAACCACATCTGTTGCTGTTAATTGACGGGCAGCTAAGGCATCTGGGTTTAGCCAAACACGCATTGAATATTTACCGCCACCAAACACACGTACTTCACCTACCCCACCGATACGGGCTATTTGATCTTTTACGTTTAAGTCAGCGTAATTAGATAAATAATCAGTTTCTCTAGTTTTGTTAGGTGAATACAAATGTACCACCATAGTTAAATTGGGAGACGCTTTTTTAGCGACTACCCCTAGACGTTGTACTTCTTGGGGTAAACGTGGCAAAGCACTGTTTACACGGTTTTGTACCCGTACTTGGGCTTGATCTAAATCAGTGCCTAGACCAAAAGTCACCGTTAATGTCATCCGACCATCACCAGTTGCTTGTGAAGACATGTACAACATGTTTTCAACGCCATTAATTTCTTGCTCAAGCGGCGTGGCAACCGTTTCTGATATAACTTTAGGATTCGCACCAGGATAATTAGCAGTGACCACTACAGTTGGCGGCACAACTTCAGGGTATTCACTAATAGGTAATTGAAATAATGAGATTGCACCACCGATTAAGATAATCAGTGATAATACGGCTGCGAAAATTGGCCGTTTTATAAAAAAGTGAGAAAAATTCATAATTCGTTTCTTATTGCTTAGCAGCTAATAAAGGTTGAGATAACTGCGCATCTAAGGTCAACGCAATTGTGTCGATAGTTAATTCTGTGTTGCGAGGCGCAATAGGCATTCCTGGACCTACGCGAGCAGGACCATTTACTGCGATTCTATCCTCAGCTTTTAAACCAGAGGTTATGGCACGAAACTCACCATAACGATCACCTACTGTAATTAAGCGATACTGCAAGGTGTTATTTTCATCCACTGTCAGCACAAAACTATTTTTTAGATCCGTGCCTATGGCTCTTTCTGGGATCAATATTTGTTGTTGTGCTTCTTGACTGGCTAAACGAATTCGAGCAAATGCCCCACTTCGTAATTTATTATCTAAGTCATCAAAAGTTGCACGAATTCTTAATGTACCTGTTGAGGTATTAATTTGGTTATCGATAAAATCAACACGGCCTTGATAACCAAACTTATCAGTACCCACTAATTGCATCACCACTGGCAAGTTATCGCTGGCTTTAGTTTGTTCAAAATGACGATTCCAGGTGCGTTCATCTATATCAAAATAAGCGTACATTTGTTTATCAGAAACAATAGTCGTTAGAGTGCTTTGATTAGCATTAACCGTATTACCTTTAGTAATTTCTACCCGAGAAATTACCCCATCAATGGGTGCGGTAATTTTGGTAAACTCTAAATCAAGTTCAGCTGTAACTAGTTGGGCTTTTAAAGCAGAAATTTGTGCTTTGGTTCTTTTTACTGCGGTAGCTCTTGATTCTGCTTCTTCTGAAGAAATCGCATCACGTTTACTTAATCGCACAGCACGAGCGGCTTCACTTTGTGCTTGTTTGTAATCAGCATAAGCGCTCATCACTTGAGCCTGCAAACGCTCAACTTCTGCTTCAAATGGGCGTGGATCAAGAGTAAACAATAAGTCACCTTGTTTGACCTGCTGTCCTTCAACAAACTCAATACTGTTAACCACACCAGAAACACGAGGTTTTAGTGCCACTTGTTGTGGAGATTCTAAACGTGTGGTGTAGGTAAACCAAGCTTGTACAGGCTTAGAAAGTACTTGCGCCACATCAATTGGGGTTAATGGTCTTTGTGAAGGTGTTTGAGCTTGCTCTGGTACTTCGCTACAAGCAATCAGAGTGGTGAATACTGCACCTATAATAAAAGTTGTTGTGTATTTGTTAAATGACATAGTTAATCCCTGCAAATTTAATTGCGTCCATAATAAAGGTTTAACCTATGACCAAATAGACCCCATTTATCATTTTATTAGTGCTATAATGGCACCAATGATGATTTATAGAGAGAAAATGTGGACACAACAAGCCGCTTATTGATGTTTTTAGATGTAGTTGAGTTTGGTAACTTTGCTAAAGTAGCGGATTCTCGGCATATAGATCGTTCAGTCATATCTAAACAAATGAATAAGTTGGAGGAAGATTTAGGAGTTAGGTTATTAAACCGCTCAACTCGAACGTTTTCGTTAACAGCTGCTGGGGCAGAAATGGTAAAAAAAGCCACAGAAATACGTTTTTTACTCAGCGAAACCTTACAAATTGCCGAAAACTACCATACCGAACCTAGAGGTTTATTAAAAATAACTAGCTCATCTATCATCGGTCGTCGTTACTTGCAGCCAGTGATTAATGATTTTCAACAACGTTTTCCGCAAGTAGAAATAGAATTACTGTTAGAAGATCGTATGGTAGATATAGTGGGTGAAGGCTTTGATTTAGCCTTTCGTGTGGGTGAGCCTAAAGTATCGAATTTAATTTCTCGTTCTATTGCCCGTAATCGACTAATTATTTTAGCTAGTCCTGCTTTTATTAATACTTATGGCGAGCCACAAACAATTGAAGAATTGGCTAAACTACCAGCGGCTAGTTATTCAAGCAGTAGTTTACATGTTGATGAGATCTCTTATATTGATCAGCAAGGTAAAGAAATCAGTGTTCCCTTTCATAGTATTTACCGAGCCAATGATGGAGATTTACTGATGTTGAAAATATTGACTGGTAACGCGTATTTTGTCTCGCCGGCATTTTTAGTGGCAGATGAAATTAAACAAGGTTTATTAAAACCCATTTTAACCCATATAAAACTACCTGAATTTCGGCACTTATACGCCATCTATCCACATAGGGACTTACCAGTACGCACACGATTATTTTTTGATGCCGTGCGCGAATATATTGGCAAAGACGTACCTATTTGGGAAAAAAATATTCCAGGTTTTGATCATATGTATCAGTAATCACCCGATAACTGTAGGCAATAATAAACCGCCAACTGGCGGTTTATTAATTCAAGATTCTTGTAGCTCGACGTTCGAGACTCGTATCTAAAGAGTCTACATTTTTTCCATCGTTTCTATGCCAAGTAAATCCAAGCCTGATTTTAAAGTTTTGGCAGTTAATTGGGCCAACATTAAACGACTGTTTTTGGTTTCTTCGGCTATCCCCTCTTTTAATATTGGGCAGGCTTCGTAAAAGGTCATGAACAAACTGGCTAACTCATAAATATAAGTACAAAGTACATGAGGTGTGGCTTCAATCGATACTTGTTTAATCGCTTCAACATATTGCATTAATTTGACAGCCAGTAATTCTTCTTGGCTTTCTTGCAATATAATTTCAGCTTGAAGGTTTGCATCACCGGCTTGGGCTTTTCTGAAAATACTTTGTACCCGAGTATAAGCATACTGCAAATACGGAGCGGTATTTCCTTCAAAGCTGAGCATAGTGTCCCAATTAAAAATATAATCAGTGGTACGATTTTTACTTAAATCAGCATATTTTACCGCACCAATACCGACTTTATTCGCAATCACTTTACGCTCTTCATCAGACAAATCTGACTCACGTTTATTAATTAATATTTCGGCACGTTCAATCGCTTCATCTAATAATGCCGCTAGTTTAACGGTGCCGCCAGTACGAGTTTTAAAAGGTTTGCCATCATTGCCTAACATCATGCCAAATGGGCAATGTTCGTAACTTTGGTTTTCTTTGATAAAACCAGCTTTACGGGCGACTATTTCGGTTTGTTTAAAGTGTAGCGCTTGACGTGCATCGGTAAAGATCAATGTACGATCAGCACCTAATACGCCATTACGATAACGTATAGCCGCTAAATCAGTGGTGGCATATAAGTAACCACCACCAGATTTTTGCACTATATATGCAGCTGGATTGCCATCTTTGTCAGCCATTTCAGGTATAAACGCTACTTGCGCACCTTGGCTCTCAACGACTATGCCACTGTTTTGTAGTTCTGCCACTGTAGGCGCTAAATCATCGTTATAAGCACTTTCACCTCTAATGTCTTCAGGCTTCAGTGTGACATTCAGTTTTTCATACACTTCTTCACTGTGTTTAATAGATACATCAATAAAGTTTTGCCAAAGCTGCATACATTCAGCGTCGCCACCTTGTAGCTTGACTACATAGTCACGAGCGCGGTCAGCAAACCCCTCTTCATTATCAAAACGTACTTTTGCTGCACGATAGAAATCCTCTAAATCAGATAAGGCTGTTTCAGCCACTTCATTTGCTGCCAATTTGTCATTCAGATGAGCCAACAACATACCAAACTGAGTGCCCCAATCGCCCATGTGATTTTGGCGGATAACCTTGTGTCCCAAAAACTCTAAGGTTTTAGTCACTGCGTCACCAATGATAGTGCTACGTAAGTGACCAACATGCATTTCTTTAGCAAGATTAGGTGCAGAATAATCTACGACTATGTTTTGGCTTACTTCTTTAGCAATAGATAAACGTGGATCAGCATTGGTTGCGGTTAACTGTTTAGCCAACCATTCAGGTTTTAAATGAATATTAATAAAACCAGGACCAGCTATTTCGAGTTTTTCTGTTTCTTCGGCTAAATCCACCGCATCAACAATTTTTTGGGCTATCTCTCTTGGGTTCTGCTTTAACACTTTCGACAATGCCATAGCGCCATTAAACTGATAATGACCAAATCCCACTCGGGTGCTACGACTTAAGGGTGCAGGACTATCTTCTGGCGCACCGACTGCAGTTAATGCTGCTTTAAATTTTGCTAATAAAAATGTTTGTAAGTTCATATTTAATTTTATCCAACAAGCCTAATCAGACTTAATGCTCTCTAGTAGTATGGAATGTAATGTCTGGGTAACGCTCTTGTGCCAAAGATAAGTTCACCCGAGTTGGCGCAATATAAGCTAAATTATCGCCACCATCTAAGGCTAAGTTAGCTTCAGCTTTACGTCTAAAGTCGTCTAATTTAGCAGGTGTTTCGGCCGTAACCCATTGTGCGGTATAAACATTAATATGTTCATACATAGCATCCACATTGTATTCACCTTTTAATCTGGCTACGACTACATCAAACTGCAGTACACCTACTGCACCGACAATTAAGTCGTTATTTTGTAAAGGTCTAAAAACTTGTACCGCACCTTCTTCAGAAAGTTGGATCAAACCTTTTTGTAATTGTTTTTGTTTCAACGGATCTTTCAAACGAATACGTTTGAATAATTCAGGGGCAAAGTTAGGAATACCGGCAAAGCGAAATTTTTCACCTGCGGTAAAAGTATCGCCGATTTGAATCGAACCATGATTATGCAAGCCAATAATATCGCCAGCATAAGCTTCTTCTAGTAGGGCCCTATCACCAGCCAAAAAGGTTAATGCATCAGAAATACGCACGTCTTTGCCAATTCGGCTATGGTGCATTTTCATGCCTTTTTCGTACTTACCAGAAACAATACGACAAAATGCAATACGATCTCTGTGCTTAGGATCCATATTGGCTTGAATTTTAAATACAAAACCACTGAATTTTTGTTCGTTTGACTCAACTTTTCTTTCGCTAGTTTCTCGCCCCTGCGGCAAAGGAGCCCACTCAATCAAGCCGTCCAACATATGGTCAACACCAAAGTTGCCCATTGCAGTACCAAAAAATACTGGGGTCAATTCGCCAGCTAAAAACTCTTCTCTATTAAATTCATGAGAGGCACCTTGAACGAGTTCAAGCATATCTCTTAACTCTTCAGCATAACTGCCGATTGCTTCATCTAGTTCAGGGTTATCTAACCCTTTCACTACACGTACCTCTTGGATAGTGTGACCTAAACCGGTTTTATACAGAACGGTTTCGTCTCTTAATAAATGATAGACACCTTTAAATTCTTTACCCATACCAATAGGCCAAGTGATAGGCGCACATTTAATATTTAGTACATTTTCAACTTCGTCTAATAAATCAATCGGGTCACGAGTGTCCCTGTCTAATTTATTCATGAAGGTAATAATAGGCGTATCACGCAGACGTGTGACATCCATCAATTTAATTGTTCGGGCTTCTACCCCTTTAGCTGCATCAATTACCATTAGACATGAATCGACCGCTGTTAAGGTCCGATAGGTATCCTCTGAGAAATCTTCGTGTCCTGGGGTATCTAATAAATTGACCAAGTGATCGCGGTAAGGAAACTGCATTACAGAAGTGGTTACTGATATGCCCCGCTCCTTCTCCATTTCCATCCAGTCAGACTTAGCATGCTGTCCTGACTTTTTACCTTTGACTGTACCCGCTTTTTGCAAGGCATTACCAAACAAAAGTACTTTTTCGGTAATAGTGGTTTTACCCGCATCAGGGTGAGAAATAATTGCGAAAGTGCGGCGTTTATCAACTTCTTGTTGAAAGGACATGGAATACTCTTACGTGAACGGGTTACAGGATAATTTGGCCGCGCATTGTATACGAATAAGCTAAAAAAGTCCCTTGTGCTTTGTATTTTTTTCAGAAGTCAAAACTATTTGAGCTTAGATAACTCAAACTTATAGACTAAAGTTTTTTATATAACCTATTTACTAAAAGAGTAGATTAATTTATATTCACCTAACAAGGTAATTATTTTACCTATTTCACTAATTTAAGGTATTGTTTATGTCGCGTAGAAAGATGTTTAGTGGCGCACAATTAAAGGCATTACGTAAAGAGTCTGGGTATACCCAAGAGGAACTCGCATTACGTGTTGGTATAAGTAGAGAAACTGTTTCAGCTATCGAAAATGAAAAACCAGAAACAATGAATAGTATTGGTGTCGAAGTGATCAGTAAATGGTGGTCAGTTTGTCGTCAAAAAGCTTCCGAACAAACCAGAGAATCTTTTTTCTCAACAGTAATGGATTATTTCGGCTTTAGTTCATAGTCTAGATACATTATCCTAAGGCAATGTTAATACGTGCCTATCTTCCAAAATTCATAACAGCCCTTTTCGGAGGGCTTTTTATCGCCTTAGGTATTTACTCTTTTGGTAATGCACAAATTTTCGATCGTGTATTTTTAGCCATTTTAATATTTACCGCAATTGTTTGCCGTGAAAATATTAATGTGGTTTCTGTCATAGTGATTATCACAATTCAATTAATGATTGATGAGCTAGCCTGGCCATTAATAAACCATCTTCCCTACTTTAAATTAATACTATATTTATTTTCCTTTTGGGCTATTTATTATTTATCTCACGATAAGCTCATCAATCTTATTTTACCAGTACTGGTATTAGCTAGTGCAGCTGAAGTTTATTGGCAAATTACAGATTACCCCGCACCACAAATAACTTGGTACATTTGGCTAATGTTATCTAATCTATTACTTAGGCATCTTATAATGATTAGAGTGGGCCTGATAGATGAATATTTTTCATCTAAAGGGCTGTCAATTAATTTAGATTGGCTGATGTACAAAATGGCTTTATTCACATCTATTGTTCATGCAGCTATGTTAATTGAATATTTGATAAGACATATCGCCAATATGCCAAATATATTGGTTGTATACACAGTGTTTCCCTATATTTTACAAGGTATCAGCACCCTTTATATTTGGGTTATTTTTCATGAAAGTTACAAGCTTTTGCTACCTAAATTAATGAAGGTGTAAATACTTCCCTCCACATCTGTATAAAAAACCGACATAATCCTTTAGTGGGAATTTTCTCCCCTAAACTAAGGAAAAATTATGAAAGGTTTAACATTCGCTTTATCAATATTCACAGTCGCATTGATGTCAACACAGCAAAATTCTTATGCTAGCTTTCAACATCAAAATAATAGAGCAACTGAAGTCATTACATACTCAGATCTTGCTGCTACTTCTCGACGTACTCCACCTGTTATCGAAACGGCCGCTACCTCTAGACGCACTCCGCCTGTAATCGAAACGACCGCTACCTCTAGACGCACTCCGCCTGTAATCGAAATTGCGGCAACTTCTAGACGCACACCACCAGTAATCGAAACTGCAGCCACATCTAGACGTACTCCACCTGTTATCGAAACGGCCGCTACCTCTAGACGCACTCCGCCTGTAATCGAAACGGCCGCTACCTCTAGACGCACTCCGCCTGTAATCGAAATTGCGGCAACTTCTAGACGCACACCACCAGTAATCGAAACTGCAGCAACATCTAGACGTACTCCACCAGTAATCGAAACTGCAGCCACATCTAGACGTACTCCGCCTGTAATCGAAATTGCGGCGACTTCTAGACGTACACCACCTGTTATCGAAACGGCCGCTACTTTTAGACGTACACCACCTATTATCGAAATTGCGGCAACTTCTAGACGTACACCACCAGTAATCGAAACTGCAGCCACATCTAGACGTACTCCACCTGTTATCGAAACTGCAGCCACATCTAGACGTACTCCGCCTGTAATCGAAATTGCGGCGACTTCTAGACGTACACCACCTGTTATCGAAACGGCCGCTACTTCTAGACGTACACCACCTATTATCGAAATTGCGGCAACTTCTAGACGTACTCCACCAGTAATCGAAACTGCAGCCACATCTAGACGTACTCCACCTGTTATCGAAACTGCAGCCACATCTAGACGTACTCCACCTGTTATCGAAACTGCAGCCACATCTAGACGTACTCCGCCTGTAATCGAAATTGCGGCGACTTCTAGACGTACACCACCTGTTATCGAAACGGCCGCTACTTCTAGACGTACACCACCTATTATCGAAATTGCGGCAACTTCTAGACGTACACCACCTGTAATCGAAATTGCGGCAACTTCTAGACGCACACCACCAGTAATCGAAACTGCAGCAACATCTAGACGTACTCCACCAGTAATCGAAACTGCAGCCACATCTAGACGTACTCCACCAGTAATCGAAACTGCAGCCACATCTAGACGTACTCCGCCTGTAATCGAAATTGCGGCGACTTCTAGACGTACTCCGCCTGTAATCGAAACTGCAGCCACATCTAGACGTACTCCACCAGTAATCGAAACTGCAGCCACATTTAGACGTACTCCACCTTTATCTACTTTTATCGCTTAATATTGCGATAATTCTTAATTTTCGCCCTTAATTTCAACCTCTAGTGTAGAGGTTGAAATTATTTATCATTAAGAATCATAAGCTTATCTAAAAATGACCATTAATTTTCCCATGTGGAACTGAATCCACATTTTGTTGCATACAATACTTCCCGTGATAGAAAGATTGGATAAGACTATAAAAATAAAACTTATCCCTGCTGTTATTTCAATAATCGAATGAGGAAATTTTTATGTATATTTGTGGAACTGATTTAAGAAAAATGCGTTTAGATGCCGGTTTAACTACAGTTAAAATGGCTAAACTAGCAAATGTAAAAACTCGTAAAACTTACGAAAATTGGGAAAAAAATATTGGCGCACCTAGCATGAATCAATTTATTGCTATGTGTGTAGGTTGTAACTATAACCCATCAAAATTTGTAAAATTAGCAACTGAACGTACAAATGACACTGAAGTATTAAACGTCACGACTGCACGTAAGTAAATCTACAGGGGAAGATTTACTTCCCCGTATATTTCTATTAATTAAAAAAACTGAGACACATAATTAATGCGTCTTCCTTACCTTTTTCTGACAAATAATAATCATGACGGGTTTCAATTACATTAAACCCCACAGATTCATATAAGGTTATTGCAGCTAAGTTTGACTGCCTCACTTCTAACCATATTTGTTGCACCTTAGCGACTTCGCTCAGTTGCATACAATATTCTAATAATACTCGCCCATACCCCTTACCGCGATATCCTGCTGCAACAACTAGATCCATTAATGTCACTTCATCAGCGACCTTCATAGCGATAAAATAACCGACAATGTCTGAACTAACAGTTAAATAATAAGCAAAATATGGTGGTGACAGACAATCGTCAAATATTTTTCTCGACCATGGACTAGGCTGTCCTTGCAGGTGCAGGGTAAACCCCAAATCGCTGTTGTTGGATGTGATTGCTATAAATTTTGGATTCATTTTTTATTTTTTATTTTTTATTTTTTATTTTTTATTTTTTATCAATACTTGCAGCACATGCCACAATTGTTTTTTACTGTTTGCATTATTTATTTTTGAAAGTGCAGGAGTTGATAATAAATTTTCTATTAGGCTAATACTCTCTGCTTGTTTCCAAGCCAAAGGGTAATCCACATAATCAGAGACCTGTTCTGTAGTAACGGGAATTTGTTCCCTTGCTTCTAGTTCAAGAGCCAACAATATATCTTTACTAAAGTTTGGTAATTCATTTGTTATCGCCAATATAACTTTATCAGTCGATTTAGCAGAAGTTAGCTCTTGAGTTACCTGTTTTAAAGCAGCTAATTTTGCTAAAGCTGAATCTTTAGATACGGGGGAAGAAGGCATAGATACTGATATGGGGTTATCACTAGCCACTGGCGGAGCCGTTTTTAATTCAACCTTACTGTCACTTTTTTGCTCATTTAAAAGCACCCAGCAAGACGTTTCCATTTCGTTCAAAATGGCTCGTTGATAATCTGATAATTGAAATGTAGGACTTGTTTGCATGGCTAAATATTAACATGAAAACCTTTTAACCATGAATTATTTTATAAATAATCATTGATAATGAAATGAGGGCAAACTATCGAAAATCTATAAATAAGTTAGCGGTTAAACGGCCTGTTTTAGGATCAGAACTCAAGTCACGTTCACAATTATCAATATAACCGCTATGTAATAAACTACCCGGATAGATGACTAAACGATTTTGTTTATATTCAAGTTTATCTATTAACTCATAGTGGGCGGTAGATTGAGTGAAATACTTAAACTCAACAGTTTCTTGTTTATCGATAACTTCTTGAGCTGATTTAATGTATCTGTCAGCTCTAGATCTCGTAATGTTTTCATAGCCGGTTGGATTATGTCGATAAAAGCCCGTGCCACCGAAAACACCAGGATTCAAATAATGCATCACCGCATAATAATGAGTTTCAGTACTATCAAAATGCGGTAGAGTTTGTAAAAAGTCCAACTCATTCTCAGCTTTATTGATCAAGGAATAATAACCTGCATGAGGAATTAAAGTATTGGGATGGGCTATTTTATATACAGTTCGAACCAAGTCGGCTATGGTCTGCAGTACAGAGTTACCATATTCGTCATCTACCAAAGCTCTTATGCCTGGGTAGTAGACTCCATTGGTTAATTCTTTTGAAAAAGTTTTTTGAATTGCTAAACCGATACATCTTTGTGGTTCTGGAGAGAAGTCATCTATTACAATAACGGGTGTGTTTTCCTTGCCAATACTAACAACATGTACCTTTCCCCGTATATCAATATGCCTCAAAACTAATTTCCCCTTATAAATACTTGAAAAAATTTACGTAAATTTATTTGTACAACACTGCATGATGCAAATATATAACATTTAGCATCATTATTGATAGTAACCAGCGCCATTTAGTAAACATTTAACAATTAGACACAACTAACACTTTAAACACTTATCTACCCATGGCCTGTACTTCGTTTTATATATAATAGAAATGAATAATGACTATCTGTAAATAAATTTTATCTATTTTTTGAGTAGTACATAAGGTTTGTGATTTCATCCAGCAGCTTTTTTATTTCAACTTACCAGAACACTTTCACTCACCAATGTCTAGAAACCTAATTAAGAAGGTGTAGGGAAACTAAGCATTTATTATATCCCGTATTTATCAAGCAAGGTGCAGAAACTACTGCATAACAATTATCAAACGATAGACGATTACCTAGTTAAATAGTGGATTGGACAATCATTTGCATTTCACTTTATCGTGAAGCCTCGGTAGAGCATTGTCAGTAAACTAGGCTTAGTATTATTCGAAGAGAGAGTTTACCCTAGATATGTAAAACACAAACTTAAGGAACGTTAACAAAAAACGAGGTAAGACTTTTTTCATTAGTCATCCAACCTCGTACATGATTACAATTAGAACCTATACTCGTCTTCTACGAGAATAATACAGCCCCATTAATAATGGTAAGATTAAAAACATAACACTAGGCTCTGACACACTCACATTAGGCGCTCTTACTACTTGTCCACGAATTTCACCAGTAGGAAAATCGAGTGTATGAATATTGATATACCACAAGCCAGCAAGTAAATCGGTAGCTTGTGCATCGCTGAGTGTGCTGCTGCCATTCGCAGAATCAACAACTACAGATAAAGGTACTTGTACACCCGCATTTTGGTCAAACAGTGCAGCTCCGTGAAAATGTGCAGCAGTGACATCTCCTATTAAGCCCGACCAACTTATATCCCAAGAAAACACTTTCGTTACATCATCAAATATCATTGACGCCAATCCAGTACCCGGACTCAACGTTCCAGCTCCTGCATTAGCTTGTGCTCCGTCAAGATTGGATGAGAGGGATATCATTGTAGCTTGAGTCGACAGTGACATGGTGAGGGATATAATAACAATAAAAACGCTTAGTAATTTAATTTTCATTTTCGGTTTCCTAACTAGCATTATAATCGTACCCAGAATTGGGTATAACGTTTCAGAGATTACTGCTTTTATTTTGGAGAATTCGACACAAAAAGTGCTTAGAATTTCTAAATTAGAAGACACTTCTGACTTTCAATTGTTCAGATGCAAGAATCCCTCCAGGCAATAATATTGCATAATTACAATGACTTACTTTTACAAAAAAAAATTTGAATTTAAATCTGTAAAAAAATACGACACAAAGCTGAACTCTGCTTAACAGCAATCTATATTAACCTAACCTCGGGTTATATTTAATAAGTGCCCCCTGAGAATAAATCCTGCGGTTTTTGAATAAGGTGTCAGTATGCTACTCGGCGATTGACGGATAAATTGTGTTTGGGCGGGCAAACAAAAAGGCCGCGTAAACATAGTTCAGCGGCCTTCTATTTAGCTATGTAATAACTTAGTTAGTTAAGTCATCAAAAAACTTTTTCACTCCATCGAAAAAACCACTTTCTTTAGGACGGTTTTTAGCGACATCTTTACCTGTACCCATAGAAGTTTCTAGTTCATCTAGTAACTCTTTTTGGCGTTTGCTTAAGTTGACCGGTGTTTCAATAACAACCTTACAAATTAAGTCACCGACACTGCCACTACGTACAGACTTTACGCCTTTATTACGTAAACGGAACATTTTACCCGTTTGGGTTTCAGGTGTGACTTTAAGCTTAACTTTACCTTCTAAGGTAGGGACTTCGATTTCCCCTCCTAATGCAGCCCGAGTGAAGCTTAGTGGTACTTCACAATATAGGTTATTGCCATCACGGGTAAAGATACTGTGATCTCGCACATGAATTTGTACATACAAATCACCTGATGGAGCGCCATTCTCCCCTGCTTCACCACCACCAGTTGAACGAATACGATCACCAGTATCGACTCCTGGAGGTACCTTCACTGATAAGGTTTTGGTTTTCTCAACACGGCCTTGACCATGACAAGACTTACAAGGGTCAGCAATAATTTTGCCTTTACCTGAACATGTAGGACAAGTTTGTTGAACAGCAAAGAAACCTTGGCGCATCTGTACTTGGCCTTGGCCATGACAGGTAGTACAGGTTTTAGCACTTGAACCTTTCTTAGCTCCAGAACCATCACACGTCTCACATCCGGCTAAGGTTGGCACCCGAATTTCGACAGTTTTACCTCTTACTGCTTCTTCTAGAGATAGCTCAAGGTTGTATTGTAAATCTGAGCCTGAACGAGCACGGGATTGACCACGGCCCCCTCTGCCACCACCAAAAATATCACCGAACACGTCACCAAAAATATCACCAAAATCACCACCGTGCCCATGACCGCCGCCACGATTAGGATCAACACCAGCATGACCATATTGGTCGTATGCAGCGCGTTTTTGTGAATCAGTTAAAATTTCATGTGCTTCTTGCGCTTCTTTAAACTTTTCTTCTAGGGCTTTATCACCTTGAGTTCTATCTGGGTGATACTTCATCGCCAGGCGTTTATAAGCCTTTTTTATTTCGCGTTCAGTGGCACTTTTATCCAGCCCCAACACTTCATAATAATCTCGCTTCGACATCTTGCTTGGTTATCCTGCGGTATTTTAAATCTATTTTTAATAACAACTAATTTGACTAGTGCTAAATACAAACAAGGCGCAGTCAGAGTGAACTGCTGCGCCAAGTTAGGTCAATTAAAAGATTATTGACCATTTACGTGAGTAAGATTACTTTTTATCGTCTTCTTTCACTTCTTCAAACTCAGCGTCTACTACATCATCATCTTGAGGAGCAGCGCCTGCATCAGTTGCTTCTGGACCAGCAGCACCTTCGGCAGCAGCTTTAGCTTGAGCCACTTCCATCAACTTAGCTGAGGCTTGGATTAACTCTTGAGTTTTAGTTTCAATCGCTTCTTTATCACCTGATTTAACCGCTTCTTCAAGGGCGACTACAGCAGTTTCAATTTCAGCTTTATCTTCTTCACTCAATGCATCGCCAGCTTCTTCAACTTGTTTGCGAGTACCGTGGATCATGCCGTCAGCTTGGTTACGAGCTTGAACAAGTTCTTCAAATTTTGCATCAGCATCTTTATTCGCTTCAGCATCTTGTACCATTTGTTCCACTTCTTCTTCACTCAAACCAGAAGAGGCTTTAATCGTAATTTTTTGCTCTTTACCTGTATCTTTATCTTTAGCAGATACATGTAAAATACCATCAGCATCAATATCGAAAGTCACTTCAATTTGCGGTGCGCCACGTTGTGCAGCACGAATTCCTTCTAGGTTAAATTGACCTAGAGATTTATTGCCAGTAGCTTGCTTACGTTCACCTTGTAAAACATGAATAGTTACCGCAGATTGATTGTCTTCAGCAGTAGAGAAAGTCTGAGATTTCTTGGTTGGTACTGTGGTATTTTTCTCAATAAGAGCAGTCATCACACCACCCATAGTTTCGATACCTAAAGAAAGAGGTGTTACGTCAAGTAACAATACATCTTTCACATCACCAGATAACACACCACCTTGAATCGCAGCACCTACAGCAACCGCTTCATCAGGATTCACATCTTTACGTGGCTCTTTACCAAAGAATTCAGTTACGTGTTTCTGCACTAATGGCATACGAGTCTGACCACCAACTAAAATGATATCGTTGATATCACTTACTGATAAATCAGCATCTGCTAGTGCTTGTTTAAGAGGCTCAAGGGTGGCTTTAACCATATCTTCAACAAGAGACTCAAGTTTGGCACGAGTCAATTTAATTGTAAGGTGTTTAGGACCTGAGGCATCAGCTGTAATATACGGTAAGTTCACTTCAGTCTGTTGAGCAGAAGAAAGTTCTATTTTCGCTTTTTCGCCAGCTTCTTTTAAACGTTGCATAGCTAATGGATCTTTACGTAAATCCATGCCTGAGTCTTTCTTAAACTCTTCAACTAGATAATTGATAACTTTGTTATCAAAATCTTCACCACCTAAGTGAGTATCACCGTTAGTCGCTAATACTTCAAAAGTATGTTCGCCATCAGCTTCGTCGATTTCGATGATAGAGATATCAAATGTACCACCACCTAAGTCATATACAGCAACAACACTGTCGCCTTTTTTCTTGTCCATGCCGTAAGCAAGAGCAGCAGCAGTTGGCTCGTTGATAATACGTTTAACTTCTAGACCAGCAATACGACCAGCATCTTTAGTAGCTTGACGTTGTGAATCGTTAAAGTATGCAGGTACAGTAATAACTGCAGCTGTTACTTCTTCGCCTAAGTAGTCTTCGGCTGTTTTTTTCATTTTTTTCAATACTTCAGCAGAAATTTGCGGTGGCGCCATTTTTTCGCCTTTCGCTTCTACCCAAGCATCGCCATTATCCGCTTTAACAATTTTAAACGGCATAATGTCGATATCACGTTGTACTTCTTTATCTTCAAAACGACGACCAATTAAACGCTTGATAGCGAATAATGTATTTTGAGGATTAGTCACAGCCTGACGTTTAGCTGGTTGGCCAACTAAAATTTCGCCGTCTTGGCTATAAGCAATAATGGAAGGAGTAGTACGATCCCCTTCTGCATTTTCAATAACTTTGGCTTTGTCGCCGTCTAGTACTGCCACACAAGAGTTGGTAGTACCCAAATCGATTCCAATGATTCTACCCATTAGTTTTTCTCCAAAAAAAATTTCTTAAAAGCTTGTACACTTTGTGGGGTTATTATTTTGTTTTTCAACATTTAATCTAAAAAAAACCACACAAAATTGTAATTATTTGTGCTTATCATTCCTTATCGGAATAATTAAGCTTCAACGTCTACACCACCTTCTGGCGCGCGTGTCACCATCACCATAGCTGGGCGTAATAATCGACCATTGATCTCGTAACCTTTCTGCATAACAGCTAAAACCGTATTCGGTGGTAACTCTGCATTTTCTTGCATAGACATAGCTTGGTGCTGATCTGGATTAAAAGGTTGTCCTTGTGGATCAATCACCTTCATACCAAATTTTTCAATAGTATTGATAAAAGACTTAAGCGTTAAATCAACTCCATCAAGAATAGGTTTAATCGTCTCATCTTCTGGATTTGCCACTTGTAATGCACGTTCCAAATTATCTGCTACGGGTAATAATTCACCGGCAAATTTTTCTAATGCATATTTGCGCGCTTTATCAATTTCACCTTCCGCACGTTTGCGGGAGTTGTCGGCATCAGCAATGGCACGCATCACAGAATCTTTTTGCTCAGCAAGTTTTGTTTCAGCGGCAATAACAGCTACTTCTAACTCAACTATTCGTTGTTGATCTTCAGATAACTCTTCTGCTACTTCTTCAACATTCTGTTCTACATCTTGTTGTTCAACTATCTCTTCAGGAGATTGTTTTTCATCACTCATGAATTCCTCCGCCTTATCCGGCTAATAACAATATAAATTACTGATTGCTGGGTAGAATGGGGATGGAAAAATGCAATTCAAGCACTAATTGTGTGGATTTATCAGTTTATTGAAAATAATACTGATTAGAGTCTGTTTGAAGGGAAAAATGATTAAAATAATAGTTAAGAATCTATTGAAAACAGCAAAAATCGAGAATCAACGCTCAATTTGTCAACAGACTAAATTGAGCGTTGAGTGGATGATAGTGTTAAGAGAATAGTAGTGCTAATTGTTTATCATTTTTGAGAATTCAATAATACGACTAATTCACTGAGATCTTCCACTATATAATCAGGCTTAGCAGCAAGAGGGTACAAAGCTTTCCTGGGCCTTGCTACAAATGCAGTTTGCATCCCTGCGGCTTTGGCTCCAGCAACATCCCAACCATGTGCTGCTACCATTAAGGCCTCTTCTGGTTTTACCCCTAATTTAGCCAGTGCCCACTCATATGACCGTAAGTCAGGTTTATATACTTTTATATCTTCAATACTTAACCTCTGATCAAAATAATCAGTCAATCCGGCATGAGAGAATTGCATTTTCACTCCCTGATTGGACGAGTTAGTTAAGCTTACAATTTTATATCCTTTAGCTTTTAATGCCTTCAAAGCGGCTTTTACATTGGGGTGAGGAGGTAATGATAATAAAGGGGTTTTAATTGCTTTGATGGCCTGTTCTTCACTAATGACTATGCCTTCATTTTGCGCGACCATCATTAGTGCTGCTACACCAATTTTGCCAAAATCTTGATAATCACCTGTGACAGTTGTGACTAAAGAATGATGTAACATTGTAGAAAACCATAATGTGGTCAGTTCTTTTTTGTCGCCAAGAAGCTCTCCGATAGAGGTGCGCATGGTATCTAGGTCAAGTAAAGTTTCGTTCACATCAAAAATAATAACTTTAGGCTTGTTTGCCCCTTGAGCCATAAAATTCACTCCACTTAAAAGTATGATAAAACAACATAATTTTATAAATTGAACAGGTTTAGTTAACAACATATTTTCCTTGGTAATGTTTAAATTTAGCACTTAGTAAAGTATAAAATTAGCATCAATAAATGTTCACTTGAATGAATTTAAATTGATTAAAAGGCTAAACATAGTATAGATATCTCAACAGACCGGAATAATTCAAAATGATTACAACTTTTTATTAAATCAGTCTATGAATAATAATGAATGTTGGGATATAGAGAACAATGGTTAAAAATGGCACAAGATTATGCAACAGATTAGAAGGACAGTGAGTGGCTAATTGAGCTCGATAATCCATGCTTAATTAGACATGGACGATTAGAGATATTCATCTAATGAACATCACTTTCTTCGTTCTCAACTTTAATCCATTGCTGATTACGTTTTATTACTTCAAATCTAGCCCATAGATGAAATTCACTACGTAAACATATATTGGTTTCATAACCTCCGTCACCAGCCAATACTTTATAGATAACTTTATCGCGGTGAGGTTTACTGCCAACTGGCGCAGCATCAACAATTTGTCGAATGCTCCATAAGCTGCCAATTTTACCATTACTATAAATATGCCCTGCAAGGATTTCTGTAGGGTGAGTGATGTTTTTCTCGGCATGTTGTTTGGCCAGCTCTAGCAAATCAGCTAAGCCTTCTGGGGTAATATCCACATAGGAATCTAGTTCTTGCATTGCTGCAGCAAAATCTTCGTGAGTTAATTCAAACTGCCTATCTTTGGGTTTGGTCACTAGCGTTTTTTTTAGCCTGTGAGCTAAGTGTGCTGGATAACGACGCCAATTAAACAGGCTATTATAAGCTATGGCGAACAATAGAATCACCACCACATTAATAGCGACTGGCACCAATAAATATTGATACCCCATATCAGTAATGGACGAACCGCCCATGACAACTGTCAACGCAGTCGCCCCTCCTGGCGGGTGAATACAATGTAAATAATACATGGCACCAATTGCCAGTCCCACAGCTAAACCAGCAACAATAAAAGTATTTCCAAATAATTTAAAACAGCTGATCCCAATCAAACCAGAAATAATATGGCCACCCACTACAGCCCATGGTTGAGATAATGCACCATGCGGTACAGCAAAAAGTAATACAGCACTTGCCCCCATAGAGGCAATCACCAACACACCACCAGTAGGGTCTAATAATCCTAGTTCTATTAAAACATGAGTCGACCAAAGAATAGCGCTAATACTAAATAAACCGCCAATTGCTGAAATGACTTTTTCTAGATGACTAGTTGAGTTAGACGTATAGCCGATTAATAATCGTAATTCGTTTAGGTAATATTTCAATGTGATTTTCTTGAGGATGAGCGCACCAAATAAGTGCTTAACTCTAAAGGATCAGCGACTAACTTGGCAAACAATTTCTGTGAAATGCGCACAAGATCGGTGCAACGATTGGCTATGTAAAAGATGACAAAAATATAAAGGCCGTGGATTAAACGGCCTTTAATTTTGGTCATAACTGATACGCCATTAAGTTAACGGTATTTATTCAGAAAAGTGGGCGGCATCAAACCATGGATGAAAACCCACTTGTGGTGTGGCTATATCTTTGGCGCAGTTTTCTCTATTTTCCCGATAAGCGACAACTCTGTCTAATTTGAAGTTATCAGACAAAGGTGCTATTTGAACTCGATTGGCACCTGCTACAAACTGAGTACTAATAATAGTGGACTGATCTTGACTGATAGCAAATTCCCACCCCGTGGACTTTGTATTGTTAGCCGAGCTGTAGATTTCCCATGGACCAGAACCTATCTTCATCCAAAAACTATTCTGTTTATTCAAATCAGCATTATCATGACGATGACGCACATCAACAAACCATTGGCCTGCCGATGAAATATTCATATTAAAAGAGATAATACCTTTTTCAGGTTTATCAGTTTGCTCACGTAACGAACGCAAATACCCTGCCCCTGTAAATCCTGGAATTAAATTTTGTATAATCCAAGATTCATCCAAATCAAAACCAACACTTTCTGCTTCCATCACCACACAGCCAGTAAAATCTTCGAACATATAATGTTTCAGAAACTCAAATCGTTTAGCTTCTCTGGGCATGGTTTTAGGATCGTAAATCTCATAAGTTTTCATTGAATCCAGCACAAATTGTAATGCTTTGCGTACTTTTTTAGTTTTACGAGTATCGTCTTCAGGCATGATTACACGTTCTTCATACAAGTCTTTGGCGGGTTGATACATGCGACCGTCTTGATACAATTTATAATCTTTATCGCGGGCAAAACGTTGTAAATAGAATCGGTCTTTGGCTTTACCAGGGCGTGGATCGTGATGTACATATACCCAATCACGGGGCACTCCTTTTTCACCCTTTATCTGCGGTAAAAAACTCATACCATCCATTTTTTGCTGTTTAGCGACTTCGGGCTCACCTGCGATATCAAGTAATGTCGGTAAAAAATCAGTGGATTCGATTAAGTCGTTATTGATTTGGCCTTCGGGGGTTTTGCCTTTCCAACTGACATACATAGGTACCCTAGTGCCTAAATCTGTCATTAATGCTTTACCACCTTGAACTATTTGGCCATTTAAGTCAGACAAAATATTCCACTGAGTACCATTATCACTATAAAAAATAATAATAGTTTCTTCACGAATACCTAATTGATTAACCTTATCAATTAACTTACCTAACACTTTATCGGCATATTCCACCATATCAGCAAAGTACTTGTCACTCTCATCAAAGTGTTTGCTTCTCTCAGACCATTCTTCACTATCTGGGGTAGGGTTAAAAGGTGAATGAGGCAATGACATGGCGTAATAAGCAAAAAATGGTTTTTCATCATCTTTTTTTCGAGTCATAAAATCAGATAAAAACTCTAGCCAAATGTCAGGACCGTATTTACCTGCAGTTTGTTTAAGAAATTGACCATTTTGATTAATTAAAGGATCGGGGTAACGTGAACCTTTATCTTCTGTGTGAGCTGTATGCCATAAGCTGTATTCATCAAATCCAGCATTTTCGACTTTCATGCCCTTACCTCGACGAGATCCGGCACCAGGAAAACCAACAGGATCATAACTTTGTAATTGCCACTTACCGGCTA
The DNA here is from genome assembly GCF_009796765.1 of Paraglaciecola sp. L3A3. Classification (NCBI taxonomy): domain Bacteria; kingdom Pseudomonadati; phylum Pseudomonadota; class Gammaproteobacteria; order Alteromonadales; family Alteromonadaceae; genus Paraglaciecola; species Paraglaciecola sp. L3A3. The sequence goes on along the minus strand of NZ_CP047023.1, from coordinate 2,092,020 downwards.
TAGCTGTGTTATAGCCAGCTTCTTGCATATAGTGGCCAAAGGTTTTTTCTGTAGGATCGAATAAGCCAAAACCTAACCAAGTACGAAAATTATATTTACCTGTCATCAACTGCACGCGAGTTGGTGAACATAAAGGAGTGGCATAGGCTTGATTAAACTGCACACCTTCTTTAGCTAAACGTGTCATATTAGGGGTTTTGTAACTACGCCCACCATAACTTTGTACAGTTTCAAAACCAAGATCGTCAGCCATGATCAATAATACATTTGGCTTTTTCCCATAAGACAGCGCACTAAAAAGGCACAACAGCAGAGAAACAGAGATATAAAATATTCTTTTCATAATTAATTGTCACTTCAGGTAAAGATTGAACAAATAAAAACAAAAATAACACACAATATCATTAAAACCATACGCAACAACAAAAAATTTACATTCACAAAATTAACCATGAACTATTGAATAAATATTGTAGACTGAGGTCAGAGCCCTCAACAATATTAAAAAAATTGATTATCACTATGACAAAAAAGGGTTAAATACGCAGCGGGAGTTTTCGACACTTTTTAGTCAAACACCTTGAAATGACTGGATCTTATAACAATTCAAAACAACCCAAAGGCATGACATGGCCATTTATCACAACTTCTACTTTGTGAGTTCCACACTATAGAGTACGAGTGGTCATGGGTTTCAAAGACACTTTTTTACTGAAAACATTGTGTTTGGTTCGCGGCTAGTTCAATTGCTTTGAGCTTAAATACTTTAGGATTTGCACTACCATTCGCTTTAACAAAATGCACCTTAAAAACCACCATTAAAGCCGCGACTCCAGCCGCCTTTTTTTCTATTTCAAAGGAAATATTAATACTTTCTCCTACTTTTGCTTTTCTGGCGTTATGCAAATCCCCTTAAGATTAACCTTAGGTTTTTGACCCTAACCAAGAGCAGTTAGCGCTCCTTTATCACCACGTTTAATTGCACTACGTAAAGCATGTTTAACCACCCACTGCCTATTGGTATCTGCACCTTTTAGCCAGTTAGTCGCAAGTTCGGCAATTAACTGCGGATGATCTTTACCTAGATCATTTAGATTATTAACCACTGAGCGCCTGACATACAATTCAGGATCATCTTTAAGTAACTCTAATAATGTAATCACAGGAGAAGGATCTCTAATAAACACAGGTAAACGAGATGCCTACGGCAAACGAGTACAAGTGCCTTCTGACACAAGCCTACGAACATGATAATTAGCATCCTTTGCCCATTCTGTGAATTGTACTAATGATTGTTCTAGATACTTCTGAATAAATGCGCGTATTCCATATACAGTTTGGATCATATAGGCAATTTTTATAGGGACTTCCATGCCATAATAAGTTTTAAGTGATTCGGCCATTATTTTGAATTGTCCTTAATAATGTTTTATAGAAATAGAGCAAGAAGAAGGAGATTCTTGACTACATACTGCATCCAGTGTCCGCTATCATTTGACCGATATTTAAAGTCATAAAATATATCCATTCAAGTTAACATGTATTTTCATACTGCTACCTTAGGGATACAATGTTTTTTCAACCTTAACTATGGGTTTTAAAATTACACCTAAATTATATTTTCACGGGAAGTTATGAAAATACCATTACTCGCTTTCAGTTTACTACTCTGTCTGAGTCATTGTGCTTCTGAAAAATATTTCACCCCATCCGATTCAGTCAACAAAATAGCTAATAAAAATATGAAAATACAGTATCCAAAAAGTCAACAACAGCAAGTGATTAATAACTATTTTGGCACAGAAATTAGTGATCCATATCGTTGGTTAGAAAATGATTTAAGCCCAGAAACGGCAGAATGGGTGTCAGCACAAAATAAGGTGACATTTGATTATCTTGACAAAATTCCTTTTCGAGAAAAAATAAAAAACCGACTCGCACAATTGTTAGATTACGAAAGAATTTCAGCCCCCTTTCAAGAAGGTAATTATACCTATTTTTATAAAAATGATGGATTACAAAACCAAGCTGTTTTATATCGTCAAAAAGAAGATGAAAGCCCCGAATTATTTCTTGATCCCAATACATTAAGTGACGATGGCAGCAGCTCATTAGACGGCACTTATTTTTCAGAAAATGGTTTATTAATGACTTATCTGATCTCAGAAGGTGGCAGCGATTGGCGCACAGCAGTGACAATTAATACTGATACGCAACAAGAAGTCACAAGTCGATTAGTTAATATAAAATTTTCTGATATTGCTTGGCTAGGCAATCAAGGTTTCTATTACTCCAGTTATGACAAGCCCGAAGGCAGTGAACTTTCTGCAAAAACCGAGCAACATAAAATATATTTTCACACTATAGGCAGTACTCAGACTGATGACAAACTGATATTCGGCGGGACCGAAAATGAAAAAAATCGTTATGTGGGAGCTCAGGTTTCAGAGGATAACCGATATCTAATAATTAGTGCGGCTAATTCAACCTCTGGCAATAAATTATATATAAAAGACTTATCTAAAGCTGATAACCCTTTGATCACAGTTTTAGATAATGTTAATTCGGATACGTATTTCCTCGATAATGAAGGCACTCGTTTATTATTAGAAACCAATCTAGATGCCCCAAATAAAAGAGTCATTCAAGTCGATGCTAACATGCCTACCCCAAACTATTGGCAAGACCTAATACCTGAAACTGATAAGGTTTTAGACGCCGTGACTGGTGGTGGTTATATATTTGCGCAATATATGGTGGACGCAGTATCTCAAGTAAAACAATTAGATAAAACAGGCAAAATAATCAGGGAGATAAGCTTACCTGATGTGGGCAAAGCCAGTGGTTTTAGTGGTAAAGCTGGGCAAAGAGAACTGTATTTTAGTTTTACCAATTACAAAACGCCTAACACTATTTATAGCCTTATTGCGGATAGCGGAGAGTCAAAATTATATCGTAAACCCAAGGTCGATTTCGATGCTGACGGTTATACATCTAAACAAATATTTTACCCATCAAAAGACGGTACTAAAATCCCAATGATTTTAACCTTCAAAAAGGGCATACAATTAAATGGTAAAAATCCCACTATTTTGTATGGCTATGGAGGATTTAACATTAGCCTTCAGCCAAGCTTTAGTGCAGTTAATGCCGTATGGTTAGAACAAGGCGGTATCTACGCAGTGGCTAATTTACGAGGGGGTGGTGAATATGGTAAACAATGGCATAAAGCAGGAATAACTCAAAACAAACAAAATGTATTTGATGACTTTATTGCCGCCGCGGAATATTTAATTAAAGAACAATATACCTCAAGCGATTACCTTGCCATCCGAGGCGGCTCTAACGGTGGTTTGTTAGTGGGTGCAGTGATGTTACAGCGACCTGAACTATTTAAAGTGGCTTTACCCGCAGTAGGCGTATTAGACATGCTTAGATATCATACATTCACAGCAGGCGCAGGCTGGGCTTATGATTATGGAACAGCCGAACAAAGCAAAGAAATGTTTGAATATTTACTAGGTTATTCACCCGTACACAATGTGAAATCTGGCGTAAACTACCCTGCCACACTCATCACTACCGGTGACCATGACGATCGAGTGGTTCCTGCTCATTCATTTAAGTTTGCCGCCCATTTACAACAAAAACACACTGGTCCTAACCCCACCTTAATTCGGATTGAGACTAATGCAGGTCATGGTGCTGGCACTCCTATCAGTAAAACCATTGAACAATACGCAGATATCTTTGGCTTTACATTATATAACATGGGATTAGCAGCTAAATAACAGCCTATATCATCAATAATAATGGCACTAATTGGTGCCATTATTATTGCAAATGTCAACAATCCGAGTGCAGCTTAAGTCTGCTCTAAAGCTCTAATCTTCTTGCCCAGCATGATTCCAAAGGTTTTGATAACCTTCCACAAAAAAGTAATTAAACGCTTCCCAATAAGCAGGAATCAAATCATCTGCATTTTTTGGATCAAACTTATAAGTTAAAGATTGACGTATTTTCAGTAATCGGTTGGGATCAATCCTATCGAGTTTTTTCCGAGCGATTTCGAAGTGAGTATTACGTGATTTTTCGATAACTTCATTTTTTCCATAATCAGCAAACATTAAATTTCTACTCACTAAGCGACAACTCGGCTCATCAATCTTGAGGGGATTTAACCCAGTCACTATGGCGTATTCATAACAATTTAATTCAATACCTTTGGTATTTTTTGGAATATAAATAATCCCATAGCCCAAAGGAAATCTACCAACAATACTGATAAAAGCATCCACGACTTGAAGGCTAAGCTTATTATTGTTAGCAAGCTGTGAAATTAATAACGATGCCATAGGTAAGGTACTTTTAGAGAAATCACGTTTTGTTGAAAAGACAATAGAAGCATAAATTTGAGGAATTTTAATAACTTCACTTATACCAAATTTTATTGCACTAGCATCTGTCATCAGAGTAGATTGGAAACTCAACCTTTGTGATTCGGCTTCAGCAAATAATGCTTTTTGTTGCCCTATGCTTTCTATACCTTGCTGACAACCTAAGCCTTTTTCCAAATATTCAATGGTATATTGATGATTAAGTGCAGCGACTTGAGCTTTCTCATTTTTATCTAGTAAACGAAATCGATCTTTTTCGCCCTCTTCGCCATCCAATATGACGGTTACATCTGGATGATGCCAACCAACATCTTGAAAAATGGCAGCTAACATAACAGGTAAAAGCACAGCTTGGGTATAGCCTATTTGATTGGGCTTCTCTGATGAAAAACGATTATGCTCCTCGAAGTGAGTTAAAATGTAATTATTTTTTAACCCACCATTAGAGATTAATTTATCTAATAATCTTAAACTTAAAACCGCTTTATATGCAGGTTTGAGTCGTTGATGTAATTCAGCTAATGCTTTTCCCTCTCCAGGAGAGAAAAGTAACATAGTCGCTAAGAACTTAGCACTTTTTAACTGAGTTTCTTGATGATTACTTCCCTCAGTTAAATATAATATTTTTAGGCATACATTAATGGCATCATTTAGTCTGCTAACACGTCTTTTTTCTTGAGCCGCTTGTTCTTCTGCTAATTCGGTTTCTAACGTTTCGAGTTCAATTAATTTAACTTTAGGTTTAAATTTAAATAACGGCGTATTATCTATTTCTTCTTTTAATTCAATTATTTGATTTGATAATTCGGCTAATTTCAGTGCATCTATTGGGACATTATTAAAATACTCTTCTGCCTGCTGCATTAAAGATAGCTTTCCCCTACTTTTGCTGCTCACAGATTTAACCAACTGATCAACAGCTATAGTATAGGTAGAGTTATATTTCTTATCTAACATGAATCATTTCCAGTTTAGATGCTCAGATATATGCCCTTTACAAACTTGTAGAAAGGTTCAAGCAGGCTACGTAAAGATATTTAATCATTAAGTCTACAGAATAGGAAGAGAGAGGAAAGTGCCTAATGCTAGTGATGGCAGAAAAAAGTTGACTATAAAGTGCACAAAACAGTTGACGAAGCATACAGACTCAAACACACTATTGTTAATTAGATGTAAAAACTATGTAATCAACATAAACATGGATGTCATCAGCGGAGTAGTAATATGATATTGAATCACTTATTTGGCCTTTACACACACCCTAAAGAAGAATGGCATACAATTGATGTGCGCCACGAAAGTTACTTTTACAGTTTAAGCCACATCGCCATTATCGCCTTAATCCCCTCTTTAATGAGTTATTATTCTTCAGCACATTTGGGTTGGAGTATTGGCGTAGGCGATATAATTAAATTAACCGAAAGCAGTGCATTAATGATGAGTTTAGGCATGTACTTCGGCCTTGTAGTCGGAGTAATCGCACTCGCCATTTTAATCAATGAATTGGCTAAAGCATTTGATGCCACTCCCACCTTTACTCAATCACTAGAATTGGCCGCATATACTGCAACCCCTCTATTTATGGTAGGTTTTGCTGCATTTTATCCAACACTTTGGTTTGTAATGGCAGTAGGCTTAGTAGGTTTGTCTTATTCTGTTTACTTGTTATATTCCGGCACACCGATATTAATGCATATTCCAGAAGAAAAGGGCTTTATCTATGCTAGTTCAGTAGTCACATGTGGATTAGTTCTATTAGCAATTTTGATGGCATCCTCTATTATTCTGTGGAGCATGGGAATGGGGCCTGTTTATACAATTTAATACTACTAACAATAGCCACAAAAAAACCGCAATTTATGCGGCTTTTTTGTAACTAAATTTTTTCTTTTCTATCGACTAGAGCCTTGACTCATATTATGCATTTCTAAATTACTTAATTCTGTCTGTGTACCCTCATTTTTGGCCCCTTCATTACGCATGCTATCAATACGTTCTAAATAGGAATGATCAACATCACCAGTTATATAATTGCCATCAAAAACAGACGTTTCAAAACGGGTGATTTCAGGATTAAGTTCACTCACTGCATCAACCAAATCTTGGATATCTTGAAAAATTAACCCATCAGCTCTAATTAACTCGCTAATTTGATCAATTTCACGGCCATAAGCGATTAACTCATTAGCTGAAGGCATATCAATACCATATACATTCGGGAAACGTATTTCTGGCGCAGCTGAAGCGAAATACACTTTATTCGCCCCTGATTCTCTGGCCATCTCAATAATTTGTTCTGACGTTGTGCCACGCACAATAGAATCATCTACCAACAATACATTTTTACCTTTGAACTCTGAAGGTATAGCATTTAATTTACGGCGTACCGATTTACGACGTAACGTTTGACCTGGCATGATAAACGTACGGCCTATATAGCGGTTTTTTACAAACCCTTGTCTGTAAGGTTTATCTAATTCGATTGCTATCTGTAATGCCACATCTGATGACGTTTCAGGGATAGGAATAACCACATCTATGTCTAAGTCAGCCCATTCTTTAGCTATTTTTTGACCTAACTTACGGCCCATATTGACCCGTGAGGCGTAGACAGAAATTCCATCAATAAAAGAATCTGGGCGAGCAAAATAAACAAACTCAAAAATACATGGCGCATTGATTGGGCTTTCAGCACATTGTTGAGAATGTAAAACGCCTGCTTCTGTTACATAAATTGCTTCACCAGGTGCAACATCACGCACAAAAGTAAAACCTACAGCATCTAGGGCGACACTTTCAGAGGCAACCATATACTCGTCGCCAAATTCGGTTTTGCGTTTACCTAGGGCTAGTGGACGTATGCCAAAGGGGTCTCTGAATGCCAACATGCCATTGCCAATGATTGCCGCAACAACAGCGTAAGCACCACGAATTTTTTTATGCACATTAGATACAGCTTTAAACACTTCGCTTGGAGTTAATTCTAACCCTTCACAAATCTGTAATTCATGAGCGATAATATTTAATAATAATTCAGAATCTGAAGTGGTATTAATATGACGACGAGATATTTTTACTACCTCATCTTTTAATTCATGGGCGTTGGTTAAATTACCATTATGGGCAAACGCAATACCATAAGGTGAATTAACATAAAAAGGTTGAGCTTCTGCTGAACTTGAACTGCCTGCCGTAGGATAACGAACATGGCCAATACCTAATTGCCCTGTTAATTTTTTCATATGGCGAGTATGAAAAACATCTCGGACTAAACCATTGTCTTTGCGTAAATTAAAAACACCATTATTGATAGTCACAATACCAGCAGCGTCTTGACCTCTATGTTGGAGAACAGTTAATCCATCATATAAAGCTTGACTAACTGGCACTTTCCCCACAATTCCAACAATACCACACATGTAAATTACCTTTTTAAACGGGTTTTATAAAACTCGAGTTGTTTTGTACATACTCGAAAAACCACTCTATGACTAAGCTGAATTCGGGAATCAAAATAGATGTTTCCCATAAATTTGATTTTGAAAAGGGTGTAAATGTATCTAAGAAGAACAATAGAGCACTAACAATAAGAACCCCACGTAACGCACCAAAAACTAAACCTAAGGCTCTATCGGTGCCAGACAATCCGGTAAATTCTACCAGTTGCGCAATTAAATAATTAATTAAGCCACCCAAGATTAAAGTGGCGACAAATAAAATGGCAATGGCGACACCATTGCGGATCATCAAGTCTTCAATCTGTGTGATGTAAGTGGCCAGTTCTACATAAAATTGGCTGGCAATAAAAAACGCACTAAACCATATAGCTAAAGAAATTGCTTCTTTAACAAAACCACGGATTAAACTAATCACTGCGGAAAGTATAATCACACCAATTATGGTGTAGTCTATCCAATTCATAAGGTTCGTTTCAAACTGCTCAAGAGGTTTGGCGCTATAAAATTATCAGCAGCAAACAATTAAAATCGCGCGCATTCTACCAAAACACTTAAGGAAAATCCCACTAATTTTCATCACTTTATTTATGTTAGTTAAATTAAATTTATCTAACAGTGAATGGTGTGACTTTGCCCTGCAATTGGGTTAATTCTTTTAGGTGAGATAATGCATCTTGTAATTTTTTCTTATCTAAATCGGGACCAACAAATACTTTGGTTAAATTCCCCGTCTGGGTCTTAACCGGTCGACTAAAAGCCCGGTAACCGGCCTTTTCTAATTTACCAAGCAGGTCATTGACATTTTTTTGATGGCGAAAACTGCCTAGCTGAACAACCCAACCAGAATTTAATAATAATTTATCTGGATCTTGTTCGACAACAGTTTGTTCGCCAAGAGAAGTATTGGGTTTATCTGCAATTTTCACATCAACCCCGGGTTTAGGGGTTATTTCTGCATCAGGCAAGTCTTTCTCGACCGCTGCTGTTATTGGCTCATTAGTTTCTGTCAGTTTTGGATCATCGACTGCTTGTTCAGTCACTATTTCTATTTTACGAGATGCGGAGGCTTGAATATTACTGGTATCAAACTCACTTGGAGCTTTAACTTCTTTCATTTTTGGTTTAGTGGGCAAATCAACAAACAAAGCTCGTTTCGATTCCTTTTTGCCATCTAATAAATCAGGCAGAAAAATTACGGCAATAGCCACAACTATAATTGTTCCAACTAAACGATTTTTTAATGCTGGTGACAATCTATTAATCCTCAGATAACAAATATTTAGAGTGTAAACTCAATATATCAGTAATAGTAAAAAATGATCCAAACACTATTACACAATCTTCTTTATCAGCTTGTTGTAATGCTTCAGAGTAAGCATTTTCGACAGTGGTAAATTCTAATACTTTTTCTGTAGTGGCTAATACCGAAACAAGAGCCTTTGCTTTAGCACCTCTGGGCACATTTAAATCTGCACAATACCAGCTATCAACCAAATCTAACATTGGCGCTAAAGTTTCGCTAATATCTTTATCCGCCAACATGCCGACTACCGCAATAAGTCGCTTAAATTTTTTCTGACGCAAATCTGCAGCAAGTAACCTTGTAGCCTGTGGGTTATGGGCTACATCCAAAATGACAGTTGGATTACTTTGAATGATCTGTCTACGTCCAGGTAATCTGGTGTGTTTAAACACACTAGCTATAGCTTGTTGATCTAACTCAAGCTTTAATAGTTCAATCACTTGTAAAGCAGTTGAGGCATTTTGTAACGGTATATGAGGACTAGGCAAAGAGTCAAACTTAGATTCCTTCCCCTGCCAATGAAAACCTTGCTCGTTGACACTATAACAAAAGGTACTACCTTGCCATTTGGCATCTACTTGATAATCAAGCACAGCTTGTCGTAAAGATTCAGTTGGCTCTGGCTCCCCTATCACAGCAGGAATATTAGCACGAAAAATACCGGCCTTTTCTTTAGCAATAAGTTCCTTGCTATTACCTAACCAATCTTGGTGATCTAAATCAATGCCAGTAATCACTGCTATATTTGGATCAATAATATTAACTGCATCCAAACGTCCGCCTAAACCGACTTCTAACAACAAATAATCAACACCTGCATCAAACAATAATTGCATTGCTGCCAAGGTACCAAATTCAAAATAAGTTAACGAAGTATTACCACGAGCTTTTTCCACTTGCAAAAATGCCGAGCAGTGAGCCGCTTCGCTTAACATTTCACCGTTTATTCTGACTCTTTCACGATAATCAACTAAATGGGGAGAACTAAAAACCCCAACTGTTTTGTTTGCCGCTAACACAGCCTGTTCGATAAGTGCACAGGTAGTGCCTTTACCATTAGTACCAGCAACAGTTACCACGGTTTTTTCTAGAAAAGAGATATTTAGGGTTTTAAATACAGAGGAAACTCTTTCAAGTCCGAGTTCAATATTAGTTGGATGTATCTCGTTAAGATAAGTTAACCAGTCTTGAAGAGACCAAGCCTCTTTTAAAGAGGCTTGGTTTAAAGGTACTTGTGCCATCAGTTAATGATGATGTTGATGATGTAGTTTAGATAATAAACTATATAACTTATCGCGCATTTCTCTGCGGTCAACAATCACGTCAATCGCACCTTTTTCTAATAAAAACTCACTACGCTGGAAACCTTCAGGTAACGTTTCACGTACAGTCTGTTCAATAACGCGAGGTCCAGCAAAACCGATCAAAGCTTTAGGTTCTGCCACATTTACATCACCTAACATGGCCAAACTAGCAGATACACCACCCATAGTAGGATCAGTTAAGACAGAAATATATGGTAAACCTTTTTCACTCATTTTAGCTAAGGCAGCACTAGTTTTAGCCATTTGCATTAATGACATCAATGCTTCCTGCATACGCGCTCCACCACTGGTAGAAAAACAAATTAATGGCATGTTATGTTCTAAACATGCTTCCACTGCTTTAACAAACCTAGCGCCAACTACAGATGCCATTGAGCCACCCATAAATGAAAATTCAAATGCAGCAACCGCTACCGGCATACCTTTTAATTTTCCTTTGATAACAATCAGTGCATCTTTCTCATTTGTTGCTTTTTGCGCAGCACTGAGTCTATCTTTATATTTTTTAGAATCTTTAAACTTAAGTAAGTCTTGTGGTTCTAGTTCTGCACCAATCTCTTGACGATCACCTTGATCTAAGAAGTTATTCACTCGAACTCGTGCACTAATACGCATATGGTGATCACACTTTGGGCAAACACCAAGCTGTTTTTCTAGCTCTGATTTATATAAAACCGCAGCACATTCTTTACATTTAGTCCAAATGCCTTCAGGTACGTTACTTTTAGTTAACGACTTAGTACGCGGTAGTATTTTTTCAATCCAACTCATAACAAATCCTGTAATTTAGTTTGCGAATAATTAATCAAAACAAACTAACAATTTTCAACGACAACTCTAATCATAGTTTATCGTAGTAAGCCTAGTGGCAAATAAGAGCGCTATTAAAGCACATTCACTAGCTAAACACGAAAATAAAACTGGTCTTAGAAGTGCTAATTAGGCAAAAATAAAGGGCCTAAGGGATTTTTAGGTAATTCAAACTGCTCTGGGTAAGTGACATGCACTAAATACAAGCCATGTGGCTTGGCTGTTGCGGCAGCTTTGGTTCTGTCTTTACCTTGTAATAATGCCTTCATCCATTCTGGTTTTTGTACTTTATTACCTATCACTAACAATGAACCTGTAATGTTTCTCACCATATGATGTAAAAATGCATTAGCTTGCACATCAATCACAATATAGTCAGAAAAACGGGTCACACTGATTTTTTGTAAATCACGTACTGGGGTATTGGCTTGGCAATTTACCGCACGAAAGGCACTAAAATCATGTCTTCCCACTAAATGCTGCGCGGCTTGGTGCATTAACTCATGGTCTAAGTCAACATGCACATGTGTGACACCTTTAGCCAAAATACTATTTCGCAAACGGTTATTGTAAATCACATATCGATAACGACGAGCGGTAGCAGAAAATCTAGCGTGAAACTCTTCATCAACCCGAGACACCCATTTTACAGCGATTGAATCAGGCAAAAATCGATTAAGACCAATTGACCAAGCTCTATCAGGACGTTGGCAGTCAGTATCAAAGTGCACAACCTGACAGGTTGCATGCACACCCGCATCGGTTCTGCCGGCACACACTACTTTAATAGGTGCATTAGCAATTTCAGACAATGCTTCTTCAACATGTTGCTGAACACTTGCCACTGATTGTTGACGTTGCCAGCCATGATAACTCGCCCCATCATATTCAATACCTAAAGCCAATCGCATTAAAACACTATTACCCCATAAAATTTCGCCGTATTGTAAGCAAGTTAACAACAATTAACAGCGATTTTTATTAAGTCTTTTATTATTATTTAAAGTCCGACGACTGCAAATTGTGTTTTTTCATCAATTTATGCATATCGGTCCGATTACGACCTGCTAGTTCTGCGGCTCTGGTCACATTTCCGTCTGTCATTTTTAATAATTTTAATAAATATTGATGTTCAAATGCATCCCTAGCTTCAGTAAGTGTTGGCCACTTTTGCTCAGAAGCTGATAGCGCTTGCTCTACCAAATGTGATGCAATCACAGGAGTTTGAGTTAACGCAACACACTGTTCAACTACATTCACTAACTGCCTAACATTACCTGGCCATAAACAGGTAGTTAACAATTGCATAGCATCATCAGAAAAGCGACTGACATTAACATCATGTTTTTTACCGCTGCAGCTTAACAAGTGCCTGGCTAGCAAAGGAATATCTTCAGAACGTTCACGTAATGTTGGCAAAGTAAGATTAACCACATTCAGACGATAATATAAATCTTCACGAAAGTTTCCCTCTTGCATTTCTTTGTTCAAGTCTTTATGAGTAGCAGATAATAATCGTACATTTACCTCTATCTGCTTGCTGCTACCCACAGGTCGAATAGTTTGCTCTTGAATGGCTCTCAATAATTTAACTTGTAGCGGAACGGGCATGTCGCCTATTTCATCTAAAAATAGTGTGCCACCATCAGCCTCTCTAAATAAACCTTGATGTTCTTGCACCGCGCCAGTGAAAGCCCCTTTACTATGCCCAAACAATTCAGACTCAAGCAGGTTCTCGGGTAAAGCACCACAATTGATGGCGACAAAAGCTTTGTCAGCTCGTTTACTTGCTTGGTGAATAGCCTTAGCAAATAACTCTTTACCGGTACCACTTGCACCACTAATCAGGACGCTAACATCACGCTGAGCAACCCGATAAGCTTGATCAAGTAATTGTTCCATTTGTACTGATTGAGTAATAATATTTTCGCACCACTTAGGGCTTCTAGTGCCTTGGCTTTGGGCCACGGCTTTGGTCATTAACTGTCTGAGCTCATCATGATCAACGGGTTTAGTTAAAAATCCAAACACCCCTCTCTGTGTTGCTTCTACTGCGTCTTGAATAGTGCCATGTGCTGTCATTAAAATAACTGGCACATCCCTTTTTAATGCCATAATTTCTTCAAATAAACTTAAGCCATCTAAACCAGGCATACGCAAATCACTCAGCACTAAATCAAAATTTTTAGTACTTAACAATTTTAAAGCTTCTTTTCCTCCAGCGGCACTATGAACTTGATAACCTTCACCTCTTAACCTAATTGTCATTAACCTTAATAAACTTTCATCATCGTCTACTAATAAGACACTGGGTTCGGTAGTTATTGTTTCTTTCATTAATTATTCCTTTGGCCACTACTCATGATCGAGGTTTCGATTTTAAGTAACTGGTCAATTTGATTATTTTGTTTATTAATTTGTTGTTGTTGTTGCTCTACCAACTTTTGATTTCGACTGTTGGTTTTACTTAAGGTTACTAAAGCAGATTCCATTTCTAACATTTCTAAACTGGGTTGATAGAGAGCAACCTTTAAAAACATACGCATATCTGGACTTAACTTAGGCATAATAGTTTCCGCCCAGATTTGTGCTCTTAAACGACTTTGATATGGAGTGCCTTTGCCTTGGCACAATATAATTTTTCTGAGTAAATCCTCATCACTTTCTGATAAGTTTTCAATTTGTTTTTTTCGTTGCAGCCAGCTTATAGTTTCAATATTTGCCCAATATCTCAGCCAATATTCTACCTGACAATCACCAGCTTCTTCTGCAGCCCAGATACAGATGGGTTGACTCAATAACTCTTTATGTGGATTGCTTGGGAGATCAGCTTTTGCTTTAGGTAATAATTCACAACCGCTAAAGATTGGTAATAAACAACAAAAAAAATATTTTATTTTCATATATTTGCTTCTTTTATAGGGATGATGACTCTAATACAAATATCAGCATAATCCACATCAACAATTTTTGCTGAGCCCATCATCATTCGAGCACAATCTGCGACTATAGATAAACCTAAACCTGTACCTATCACTCTATCATTTCGCTTGCCTTCACCACGATAAAAAGGTTGAAACAAAGTATGACGCTGCTGTTGTGGGATCTTTTGTCCTCGATTAGCAAAATCTAACACATACATATTATCTTGTTGGTATAAGTGTATGGTAATAGGACGTCCCTTAGTACCATGTGCAATGGCGTTTGACATAAGATTATCTAAAATACGACGGTATAATTGGGGATCGGCATAGATTGACTGCACTTCTACTTTCATATTCAATTTATGGTCATGTTGCTTCAAAGCAAGACTATTTTCTGTAACAAACTCGTCAAACAATGTTTTGCTTTCTATCAATTGGCACTTAGGATTGCCCTGTTGCAACAACAAATTATAATCAAGTAACTGAATAATAAGCTGGTTTAATCTATCGGTACTACTGTTCAATAAAGACAGAACCTCTTGTTGATCCTCATTTAGCGAACCAACAACCTGTTCAGTCAGAAGTGAACATCCTTCTTTAATACTGGCTAAAGGTGTTTTTAATTCATGAGAAGCATGTCGCAGCAAAGCCGTTCTTAAATTTTCTAATTGGGTTAAACGAGATGCCAAATTATGTAACTGGTGCTCTAATACTATTATTTCTTTTGGGCCTGAGTTTGATATCACAGGCAATACACTATCCTGGCGTGCTATGGCGCCAATAACTTGTTCAATTTTTTCTATGGGTTTTAAAATAGCCTTAGAACCAAAAACAATCAGTAAAATTGAAGCGGACAATAATAAACCTGTAAACCAAAATTGATTTTGTTGAACAGAGCCAACATAATTTTGTTGATCTTGAATACGTAGATCTAAATACACATTCACTTGATTGGTTAAATCTCTTAAGTTTTGTGAAAATTCAGCTAATTGAGCATCTAATAATAAAGAATCCACTTGTGGAGTGACTTGCCTGATCCAATTAATCCGACTGGTTAAATTTGTACAACTTTGTTGTTCTGCAATAGATTGGCAAATATAATTTTGATGAGTGGTAAAACGTTGGGTAGATTCATTAATTAAATCAACTAATGCTTGTTTTTTTACAATAGAAAATTGACGAACTAACCTTTCTATATCAAAAGCTAAACTCTCCATTTTGCTCAATTTTCTGACAATGTCGATCGATTGTTCTGTTTCACTAGAAGTCACTTTAGCTATAGTACTTAGGGTTAGTTGGCTATAACCAACTAATGCAGCTAAAGGTACAAGAACTACGACAAAACTCACTAACGTTAATTGTCGTAACGAATTTAGCTGCATATTACTTCCATTAAATTTTCTCGGATTGATGAAGGGAACCATTCATCCGTATTGAATCATCTACTCAGTCAGTGTTCAATTAGATTAAATTTACTTTTTGCTAATTCTTCCCGAGTGAGTAAACCGTTGCCATCGATATCAATTTTACCAAAGGCTGCTAATAATTGAGGTTCAGCCACCGCCTCTTTGATACTAATTTGACCATCTTGATCCAAATCTAACTTCTCAATTAAATCTGTTTTTGCGTTGGATGAATTTGAAAAAAGTAAAAAGGTTGTCAGAACTGCATATAATAAGGGGCTAATAATTGTTAGATTCTTCATACGTATATCCTTAAATGATAAATCAGAAATTAAATAGGCTTCCATGCCAAATGTTCAAATGAGCATATTGAACAAGGAAATATCCACCATTGAATACAAACGCCATTGGACTCAAGTACAGTGCAATAATTCCTTCACCACATAACTTCCATGAAAATACTTGAGGAACCAGTCAAGTAAAATGTGATTACATGCGGCCTATTACACACTTCATGCCAATATAATATTTATTATTAATTTCAATTACTTATGAGAAAGTTTTAAACTTAAGACAATCAATCAATATTAACTCAATAAATAATGTTACTTATCCAATACATATTATAACAAAAACAACTTTTTCATTACTAATCAAAAGCTTAAGGTGTAACCAATAAAAGACACAGGACATTATTGATGATTATTAGTCAATTTACTCTGAATAAATTGTGTATGGGGAATATATAATAAGTCAGCTATTTTACGGATGGTATACTCCTCATCCGGTGATAATTGATTATCAGCAAATGCTATTGACCAAAGTGAATCTAATATTGTACGTTTCTGTTCGGCCTTATATACACTATTTATTACCCGGGTAAACTGCTGATAATCAACAGCATGTTCGGCTTGTTTTCTCGACAAATCACACAAAGTACTAAGCTGTTCTTGGCTTAAGTTGAAATGTTTTTCTAATTGTTGGCGAAACATAACCTGTTCCACATTTTCAAATTTATTATCTGCACGCATCACTTCATAAAATAACACGGCAGTAGCTAGTTCCAAGGTATGTTCACTGTCACGTTCTTCAATTTGTAATTGTTTTTTGAACCAGTTTTCAATACTCGTAATCATCAATTTTACCTTTATAATAAATCCATAAGGAGTAGATGTTGTTCTCGCTCAAATTTAAGCAGAGAAAACGATCAAATGTTCAAGATCTAATCTAATACCTATGTTTTCACCTACCTTATGGTCATGGTGACTTGGTGCTAAACATAACACTCTTTCATGTTGAGTATTTTGTAACTCTAATTCATATAAAATATGCGCGCCTTGAAAGGCTCGATTCATGACTCTGGCGCAATTATCAGCATTGTCATCATGCACAATATCATCTGGCCGAACTAGAAACTCCACACTGTCGCCTGCATTAAAACCATATGAAGGATCAATAGAAAAATTGCCTAAATGGCTTCTAAGCATCATGTTTTCATCAACTTGAGCCTGCATAAATACTCCATCACCAATAAAATTTGCGACAAATCTATCTACAGGTCTATGATACAAAGCATAAGCATTCGACCATTGTAATAACTGGCCATTATTCACCACTCCAATGACGTCTGCCATAGCGAAGGCTTCAGATTGATCGTGAGTCACCATGACTGCTGTTGCGTTGGCATATTTCAGAATAGCCCGTAACTCACGAGCTAAACCTTCGCGTAGTTCACTGTCTAAACTTGAAAAAGGTTCATCTAATAATAACAACTCTGGACCACTTGCCATCGCTCGAACTAAAGCGACTCTCTGTTGTTGGCCGCCGGATAATTCATGGGGATATCGATGCTCAAACCCTGACAAGCCAACTAAACTGAGTAATTCTGTAATACGCTCTTGCTGACGCTTCTTGGTCCATGAATGCAAACCAAAAGCAATATTTTGCGCTACGGTAAAGTGAGGAAAAAGTGCGTAATCTTGAAAAACCACCGCTACTTTTCGCTTTTGTGGTGCCACAAAAATTTGTTCATCAGAGACAATTTGACCACGAATTATCACCTCACCTTTAGATATATTTTCGAAGCCTGCAATCGCTCTTAACAAGGATGTTTTACCGCAACCAGAAGGGCCTAACAAACAGCCAATTTGACCACTTTTTAATTCAAAGCTGACATCTCTAACAACCGTTTTATTCTGGTAAGCAATTGACACATGGTTAAGACGTAACATATTACCCTTATTTTTTATTTGACAGATTGGCTATGTTTATCGGTCAGCTTAGTTAATAAAACTACCGGCAAGATACCCACTAAGACGATAGCTAATGCTGGCAAAGACGCTTCTAATAAACGTTCATCGGAAGCAAGTTCAAATGTTTTCACTGCTAAGGTATTAAAATTAAATGGACGTAAAATTAACGTAGCGGGTAACTCTTTTAAAACATCGACAAAAACTAATAACAAAGCACTGAATACACTGGTTTTTAATAATGGGATATGAATACGCCTGAGAATGGTCATAGGATTATGTCCAAGTGACTTAGCTGCATCATCTAAACTAGGTTTAATTCGTGCCATGCCTGTATCTATATTGTGCATAGCCACGGCCAAAAAACGAATACAATAGACCAGTATTAAAGCGAACAATGTACCAGAAAACAGCAAACCAACACTCATATCAAACCAAGCCTCAGTGAGGCCATTAAGTGTAATGTCTAGCCAACTTAAGCTTAATAAAACCCCAATCGCAATCACAGTACCAGGTACGGCATAGCCAAGGTTTACAACAGCAACTAGCAAATGAATGGGTTTAAAACGGTTTAAACGTTTACCATAAGAAAAAATTAATGCCAGTGCCACCGCCGATATAGCAGCAAAAAACGCTAAATAAAAGCTATTCCAGATCAGTTGCATAAAATCTTGATTAAATTGTTTCGCAAAAGAATGGATTGCCCAGTTAAGTAATTGTACCGTAGGAATGATAAACCCTAAAATCACAGGTAATAAACATAACAAAGCGGTCGCGATAGACTTACCAGTTGATAATTTTTTTCGTTGTACAGGTGCCGATGTCTGCCCCTGAAAGTAATATTTAATTTTCCGTCGAGAGAAAAACTCTAACAGTAATAACAACACTACAAAACTAGTTAACATTGCGGCCAGTTGCGCAGCAGCAATACCATTGCCTAGGCCAAACCAGGTTCTAAATATACCGGTAGTAAAGGTACTTAAACCAAAATACTGTACGGTTCCATAATCAGCAAAAGCCTCCATCATTGCTAGGGCTGTGCCCATTAAAATTGCAGGCCTAGCTAATGGCAACACCACTTTGGCTACGTAACGTCTTGGAGAAACTCCTAAACTTTTGGCGACGTCTTCTAAGCTACTGGGTATATCAGAGAACGCCGTTCTAGTTAACATATAAACATAGGGGTATAACACCAAAGCTAACATAACAATCGCCCCGCCAAGGGAACGAATTTCAGGAAAATAGTAATCGTTATAACCCCAACCAAACACATCTCTTAAATAGGTTTGTAATGGTCCAGAAAAATCTAATAATCCTGTATAAGAATAAGCAATGATATAAGCTGGCATTGCCATAGGCAGCAAAATTAACCACTGGATTTGTTTGCGGCCGACAAAATCGTAACGGGCAATACACCAAGCTAAAGGGGTACCAATCAGCATCACTAAAATACCCACACCAAAAGCCAATAATAGTGAATTAATCACATAATCAGCCAGTACTGTTTGGTACAAGTGTTGCCATATCTCTGTTTCAGGAAAACCTAAACTAGCAAAGATAAGTACAATAGGTGCAACTAAAATACAGCAGCTAAAGCATATCCCTAAAAACCAAGGATTTAACCAAGTGTATTGCTTCATGCAATAGAACCATAAGTATTGATATTATATAAAAAACCTATTTCCACCCAGCGCGATCCATTAATTTTACCGCTTTGCTATTCAATTCGCCCAATTTACTTAGCGCAACTTTCTCAGACTTAAATTTACCAAATGATTGTAATACTTCGCTCCATTCTACATTTGTCAATATAGGGTATTCATGATTAGTATTGGCATACCACTGCTGAGACTCCTCAGTTAACATAAAATCTATTAATTGACTGGCCGCATTTTTATTCGGCGCATTTTTCGCCATTGCTACACCAGAAATATTAATATGAGCACCACGATCACTTTGGTTTGGCCAAACCACTTTTACTTTTTTTGCCTGCGCCACTTGCTCTTGATCATCTGAGGTCAACATGCCAGCTAAATAATAAGTATTAGCAATCGCCACATCACATTGACCTGCCGCGACAGCTTTAATTTGATCTCGATCTCCACCTTGTGGAGGACGGGCAAAGTTTTTCACAAAACCATCAAGCCATTTTTGAGTTTTCACCTCGCCTAATTGCTCAATCAAAGAGGCCACCATAGACTGATTATAAATATTGCTAGAACTACGAATACAAATTCGTCCTTTCCACTTAGGATCCGTTAAATCTTCTAAATTTGCCACGCTATTAGCCGCTACTCGTTCTGGAGAAATCATCAATGGACGAGCTCGAAGTGACAAACCGACCCAATGACCTTGCTCATCCCTAAGATTCACTGGTACTGAGTTGATATTATTTGAACTGCCAATAACTTGCGTCAAGTGCTGTTCTTTAGCACGGTATAAACGTCCAACATCAGTAGTGACTAATAAATCTGCAGGACTATATTTCCCTTCACTTTTTAACCGCGTAATTAAGTTATCAGCTTTACCAGTAACTAAATTAACAGTAATACCCGTTTGTTGAGTAAACTTATCTAGCAAAGGCTTAATCAAGGCTTCTTTACGTGCGGAATACACGTTCACTTCCTTAGCAAAGGTAATGGGAGACAATAAAACGCTGACCAGTAAAGTTGATCGAATGATATTTTTCAAAATGAAGTCCTAAAAGGCTAAATATTTTCAGATAACTGAATGTTATTCTAATTGAGAATAATTCTCAATACCATTTTAAATGATTTACTGGAAACTATCAGCTGAAGATAATTTAATGAAGTATTTTAAGGGAAACTTAACTAGGCTGTTTATAGTTCCCACGCCTCTCACCTTGCGAGTTATCTACACTTTAAATTAATCACTCAGTAGCCCTCGAACTCAAGCCATGCGGCGATCTAGGTTTTCCCATATTGATACTCATATCTAATACTTTTATATTGAAACCTTTATTTTAATTTTTGATTGGAAGATATAAACATGCTTAACTAGAGCAATATTTAGTAACACTTTTTATGCTACCTTGCAGTAAAGAATCTAATTTCTGTTGTATTTTCTGCAATTAATTTCAAAAAAACAGCCATGAGATTTAAACTAAAAATCTATCAGCAAAATATCATGCTCGACTTGTTTGTTTATTTTACTGCATTAAAATACTTCATTGCGCTATTTTTTTACTTGAAAATGAATGTTCGCCTAAATAACAGCAAGCAGTCTCATTCCAATAAATTTGATTCATACCCAAGAATATTACTCAAATATCACTAATTACATATGCCATTGAGTAACCATTTTTAATTAAAAACCTACAAAGCATGCCAT
Source organism: Paraglaciecola sp. L3A3 (assembly GCF_009796765.1). Classification (NCBI taxonomy): domain Bacteria; kingdom Pseudomonadati; phylum Pseudomonadota; class Gammaproteobacteria; order Alteromonadales; family Alteromonadaceae; genus Paraglaciecola; species Paraglaciecola sp. L3A3. Next base: position 2,070,800 of record NZ_CP047023.1, on the reverse strand, counting down.
TTATTTAATAGAATGATTTTTTAATGTAGCAGATTTAAAGATTATCCACGTTATGAGTGAAAACAGACTAGTCTATAGTACAGGAACAGGCCGAATTCAGCCTGAAAAATCCACCGCAGCAGTACCTAAAGGTGATGGAGTTGTACGAATACGAAGAGAAACCAAAGGGCGGAAGGGAAAAGGTGTAATCACTATTTCTGGTTTACCCTTAGCAGAGACTGAACTGAAACAGGTCTGCACAACACTAAAAAAACTATGTGGTACTGGCGGCTCACTTAAAAATGGGGTAATTGAAATTCAAGGTGATAATAGGGACAAAATAAAAGCGACTCTGGAAAAAATGGGCCATAATGTAAAACTTGCAGGCGGATAAATAACGCCACAGATTTAGGAGTGAACATGCCGAATTTAGCTTTATCGGAAATAAATATTGTCTTAATTGAACCCTCTGATACACAACGAAAAATCATCATTAAACAATTAGAACAAGCCAACGCTTTAAAAGTAGAAGCCGTCAGTAATGTACAAACCGCGGTTGAACTTATTACTAACTATGGCGCAGATTTAGTGGTCAGTGCTATGTACCTTGAAGACGGTACTGGCTTGGATATTATTACACAAATAAAAAATACTCCTAACCTCGCAGCGATCCCCTTTATGTTAATTTCTAGCGAAAACAGAACGGAAAAACTGGAAGAATTTAAACAAGCAGGAGTGGCCGCTATATTACCTAAACCATTTGCTCCTGAAAGCTTATCTAAAGCCCTTAATGCCTCTCTTGATTTAATCAATAGTGATGAAGTTGATTTAGAATTATTTGATATAGAAGAGGTACGAGTATTGTTAGTTGACGATAGTAAGTTAGCTAGAAATCATATAAATAGAGTGTTAAGCGGGCTTGGATTAGAGAAAATACTAGAAGCAGAAAATGGTGCAGAAGCGTTAACGTTACTGAAAGATAATACTTTTGATTTGGTAGTAACAGATTACAATATGCCAGAAATGGATGGTCGTGAACTCTCAGAATTTATTCGTTTTAATCCAGAAACCGCACACATCCCAATTATTATGGTTACCAGTGAATCCACTAACAGTTTACATATGGCCAATATACATCAAACAGGTGTAAATGCTTTGTGTGATAAACCCTTTGAAGTTGATGAAGTTAGGAAAATGTTAGTCTCTTTATTAGGTCAATAAAAAAGCCTACTGAAAGTAGGCTCTTTAAATATTATTTAGATTGGCATAATCTCAATCACAATCAATAGAACGGTCATCATCTGCTTTCAATAATAATTTCTTACTATTGACCAAACACTGTTTCGCATAATCACCAAACCAAGTTCCCACTTTCGAAAACTGCTGAATAAATTCAGCTTTATCACCACTTTCAACTAATTTAAGTGCTTCAGTAAAGTTAGTATTAAATTCAGTTAAGCGCGCAACACTATCTTTATTATCAAAAATAATATCAGCATATAAAGCAGGATCTTGTGCGAACAATCTTCCCACCATAGCTAATTCCAAACGATAAATAGGAGAACTTAGGGTAATCAGTCGTTGTAAATCTGGATTTTCACTGGCTAAATGTGAACCAAAAACAAAACTACAAAAATGCCGCATCACTTGAATAAAGACCATAGCATCATCATGTTCTTTAGCGTCACACTCTTGCAATATACCACCCCAAATTCGCATCTGCTCTAGCAACCATTGGTACTGTTCAGTATGCCTGCCATGACATACGACAATCACCTGTTTAACCAAACTTGGTACATCTGGCCCAAACATAGGGTGAAGTCCAAGTACTGGGCCTTGGTGTGCTTTCAACATAGCAGCTAAAGGTTTTTCTTTAGTACTGGTAATATCTGCTAAAACACAATCTTCAGGTAAGCCATTAAGACTAGCAATAATACTATCAGTCAACTTTATGGGAACAGCAACCAATACTAAACCTGCATCTTTTAGGATAGTTTGTGCATTTGACCAGTCGTCTTTTTCAAGTAGCTCTACTTGATAATCACTGCGTCTAAACATGTCCACAAAAATTCGTCCTAATGCCCCAGCGCCTCCTACTACCACAATTTTTTTGATAGTAGGGTTAGTGCAAAGATAACTGACATTTTGGGTATGATATGACTCACGCATAATTCGACGTAATAAGTCTTCCACCAAAACAGGAGACACACCTGAATCTTCAGCTTCAGCTCGACGTTTAGCAATGAGTTGCGCTTCTCTTTCAGGTACATAAATAGGCAGGCCGACTTGACTTTTATACTGGCCAACCTTAGTTGTGATTGCAGCCCGTTTTGCCAACAGCTTTACCAACTCACTATCAATTCCATCAATTTGTACTCTTAGTTTATCAAGATCGTTGGGCGATATAGACATAATACTTCCTATTAATTTGAATCTTTAAACTTGTTTAAACGCAAAGGCAAAACAGTAATCAATTTTTCTCGCATGTCATTAATCAAGGTTTCGGTTGATTGCCAATCAATACACCCATCAGTAATAGAAACACCGTAATCCAACTCAGCTGGTGTTTTTCCTGTGCTACTTTGATTCCCTGCATTCAAATGGCTTTCTAACATAATACCAATAACTGACTGATTACCATCCAAAATTTGATTAACCACATTCATTGCTACTAAAGGCTGACGACGATAGTCTTTACTCGAGTTAGCATGACTACAATCAACCACTAAACCGGCACTCAAGTTATTTTTTTCTAACTCAACTTCACAATCTGCAATACAAACAGAATCATAATTAGGTTGCTTGCCACCGCGTAAGATTATATGCCCATCAGGGTTACCTTGAGTCTGAATAACACTAACCTGCCCTTCACCGTTAATGCCCATAAAACTATGACCAGAGGCAGCAGACTGTAATGCATTAATAGCAATGCCTAATCCGCCATCTGTACCATTTTTAAATCCAACAGGCATAGAAAGACCACTGGCCATTTCTCTGTGAGTTTGAGATTCAGATGTACGAGCACCAATAGCCGACCAGCTGAATAACTCAGCTAAATATTGTGGGCTAATAGGATCTAATGCTTCAGTTGCAACCGGTAACTCTAATTCAGCTAGCCAAATAAGTAATTCACGAGCTTTACGCAAACCTGCTTCAATATCAAAAGTATCATTTAAATGAGGATCATTGATTAATCCTTTCCATCCTACTGTGGTGCGAGGTTTTTCAAAATAAACACGCATCACTATATATAAGGTATCTTTACAAGTTTCCTGCAATGCTTTCAATTTAAGGGCATATTCTTTTGCCGCTTCAATATCATGGATTGAACAAGGGCCACTTATCACCAAAAATCGATGATCTCTACGGTGTAAAATATCACTAATGACCTGACGTGAGTTTTGTACAATTTTTAGTGACTCATCACTAACTGGTAATTCTGTTTTTAAATCTTTTGGTGTAACTAATATTTGCTCTGAGGAAATATTAATATTGTTTATGCTATCCCGTAACATGGTTATTACTCTTCTAAATAAATTAAATCTGGCATGGAGTGCTCAATGATTCTGACTCTATACATGTGCATTTCTGACAATAAAACTACTGTAAACTTTTATGTACGGTGTGAAAAAATATTATTTCACGAAATGATATTGACTTTTTACCAGAAACTATAATTGACAACAAGCTATTATTCCTGTTCTGCACTATAATGTTCAATAAATGCACTATTATAAGGATTTAATAACCCTAGCTGGTACTCCTGCTACCACAGTATTAGCAGCAACATCTTTATTCACAACAGCACCGGCAGCTATCACGGCATTATCACCAATAGTGACAGCGTCTAATATTTTCGCCCCCATACCTATCCACACATTGTTTCCTATAGTAATAGGCAAAGCGGTTTCAATACCTTTACGGCGTTTAATTGGATCTAGGGGATGACTGGCAGTAGAAATAAGCACATGTGGGGCTAACATCACATCATCGCCAATTCTAACAGGAGCCGTATCTAAAATGACCACCCCATGATTAGCGTAAAAATTTTTGCCTAAATAAATGTTATAGCCATAATCACAATAAAAATCAGGTTCTATCCAAGCTCCAGCATAAGCACCAACTAAAGACGCTAAAATTTTTCTACTGCCTTTTCGATCATCAATATCATGTCGATTAAATTGTTGGCACAACCGTTTGGCTGTGGCTCTTTCTTGTTGTAATGTTTTATCACTAGGAAAATACTCTAAACCCTGTAACATTTTTTGTTTTTCGGTCAATTCTGTCATGGATAACCCTATTTCTGTTTAAAATCGCCAAGCTATAAAACGGCTGACTTTTTGTCCTTGTGCCATATCTACAGTTTTCATTTCTGTCACCCCAATATATTTAAGAGATTTTGTTAAAGGGACGATGTGTTTTTTATTCGATACTAGAGATGTGAACCATTTGACTTGCTGAGCATATTCGCGACTTTCGGTGATCATACGTTGAATAAAAGCCAACTCGCCACCAACGCACCACAGCTCATTTGACTGACCAGCAAAATTTAATCCTTTGCTACTTTTATCAACAATAGTGGATTGTCGCTTTTGCGCATGTTTTGCTAAGTTTTTTACTTTTCGTTGGGAGCCCGTTTGTGCTTCTGCAGCCGAACTATGAAAAGGTGGATTACACATACAAAAATCAAACTGTTCATCAGCATTTATCACGCCAGCAAAAATAGCCGTAATATTTGCTTGATGGCGTAATGTAATTCCATTTTTCAAGCCATTATTCGCTGCAACAATGGCTTTGGCTGACTTAATTGAAAGGCTATCTACATCTGTTCCCAGCATACTCCAACCATAACAACGATTGGCAATAATGGGATAAACTAGGTTTGCTCCAGTACCAATGTCTAAGCCTTTAATTTGTTTTCCTGTGGGAATTTCACCTTGATGATCCACGGCTAATAGATCTGCAATATAATGCACATAATCAGCCCTTCCAGGAATAGCTGGACACAAATATCCGGCTGGTATATCCCAAACTGACACTTGATAGTAATGGGCTAATAGCGCGGCATTTAAAGCTTTCACCGCCTTAGCATCAGCAAAATTAATGGTTAGGGAGTTATCTGGCTTAGAGACAATATGTGGCTGTAATTCAGGATAGCTCTGCAGCAGTTGATCCATAGGATAGCCATCAAGATGTAAGTTACGCTTGTGTAAGCTAGATGCTTTTTTAAGTTGAGTCATTAGCTAGCGGTACTGTCTTTAGAAACTAGGTTTTGGGTTTTAGCCAGCATATCTAGCGCTAAGGCTTCAGCGACTTTAATACCGTCTATACCCGCAGACCAAATACCACCGGCATAGCCAGCCCCTTCTCCAGCTGGATACAAACCTTTGGTATTGATACTTTGCAGATCTTTACCGCGTTTAATACAAACAGGTGATGAAGTGCGCGTTTCGACGCCCGTTAACAAACCATCAGTTTTGGCAAAACCTTTTATCTTACGATCAAAAGCAGGGATAGCTTCACGAATAGCAGCAACGACGTAATCTGGCACAACTTTAGCTAAATCAGTTAATGTCACGCCTGGTGTATAAGAGGGTTTGACTTCACCTAACTGTTCACTGGACTTACCCTTTAAAAAATCCCCAATCAATTGCGCAGGCGCATGGTAGTTTTCACCACCCACTTTAAAGGCTAATTCTTCCAATCTACGTTGTAATTCAATGCCAGCTAACGGGTGATCTGGGTAATCTTGCTCAGGAGTGATGCCCACCACAATAGCACTATTGGCGTTACGTTCATGACGTGAGTATTGACTCATACCATTGGTTACTACCCTGCCCGCTTCAGAAGCGGCTGCGACCACAGTGCCTCCTGGACACATACAAAAACTATATACAGAACGACCATTTTTACAGTGATGCACTAGCTTGTAATCTGCTGCGCCTAATATTGGGTTACCTGCGTTGTTACCAAAACGGCATTGATCAATCATCGATTGTTCATGCTCGATCCGAAAACCAATAGAAAAAGGTTTAGCTTCTACATACACTCCTATCTCATGCAGCATCTCAAAGGTATCACGCGCACTATGACCCACTGCTAGGATCACATGTTCAGTAGCCAAATATTCATCATTAGAAAGGCATAAACCTTTAATTTGATTATCTACAATATCTAATTTATCAACCCGAGTACTAAAACGGATTTCGCCGCCTAGCTTAATAATTTCGGCACGCATTTTCTCCACCATATTGACCAATTTAAAGGTACCAATATGAGGTTTACTCACATATAAAATTTCTTCTGGCGCACCAGCTGCCACAAACTCGTTTAATACTTTACGTCCGTAATGTTTGCGATCTTTAATTTGGCTATACAATTTTCCATCAGAAAACGTGCCCGCGCCACCTTCTCCAAACTGTACATTTGATTCTGTATTCAAAGGTTTTTTACGCCAAAAACCAAAGGTATCTTTCGTTCGTTCTCGCACTTCTTTGCCTCGCTCTAACACTATGGGTCTAAAACCCATTTGCGCTAAAATCAACGCAGCAAACAAACCACAAGGGCCGAGACCAATTACTACAGGGCGACTAGTTAATTCTTTAGGGGCTTGGGCGACAAACTGATAAGTCATATCAGGCGTTTCACGTACATGGGGATCAGCAGCAAAAGCATCTAACAATGCCTGCTGATTCTGCACCTCAACATCGAGGATATAAATCAATAAAATTTGGTTTTTATTACGAGCATCATAAGCACGCTTAAACACTTTAAATGACATCAGTTCAGTATTAGCAATTCCTAGCTTTTGCAAAATAGCTTGTGGCAAGGCATTTTCGTCATGGTTTAAGGGTAATTTGATTTCATTCAAGCGTAACATAGTGATTCCGAGAGTTTAGTATTGCTAGGTCGATAATTATTCGACAAGATAACAATTATTATATCAATTCCTATGGAGTTTTCTTGCCTTTTATATTTGCTACTTTATGATCTGTCACAAATAACCTAAAACAAGTATCACAAATACAATATGACCTTTGTAGTGGCCGACAACTGTATCAAATGCAAATTCACCGATTGTGTTCCTGTATGCCCAGTAGACGCATTTCATGAAGGGGATAACTTTTTAGTCATCAATCCTGAAATCTGCATAGATTGCGCTTTATGTGTGCCTGAGTGTCCAGCAGAAGCTATTTTCCAAGATACTGAATTACCCGAACAACAGCAGCACTACCTAAAAATCAACGCCGATCTAGCCGAAATCTGGCCAAATATCACCGAATTAAAACCCGCCCCAGCAGACGCCGATGAATGGTTAGGCATAGAAAATAAACTGCCGATGTTGGAGAGGTAAATAGCGTAAAGCTAAATGGAGCAAAGAGAACCAAGAGGAACAGAACATGCAATGAATAGGAGTTAACACCTTTCAAACCAACGCCTCATTAACCCATTGATTTATATTATATTTACTACTTACCGAGTCAACAACAACATAGTCTCTAAGTGGGCGGTTTGTGGAAACATATCCATCATACCTGCTTGTTGTACTTGATATCCGTGCGCAACTAAGTATTCAGTATCTCGTGCTAAGGTAGCCGCATCACAAGATACATATAGAATTTGCTTAGGTTTGAGTTTGACCAAAGTGGGGAGAAATTCAAACGCCCCCGCTCTTGGCGGATCGAGTAAAACTTTTGTCACTCCAAGCTGTGAGATTTCTTTGCTTGGCATATGGGTTAAATCAGCCCCAATAAAACTTAGGTTGTCTAAATGATTGGCTTTGGCATTAGCTTGACCTGCTTTAACCATACTGGCTTGTACTTCCACCCCCACCACTTTTTTTGCTCGTTTGGCTAATGGCAGTGAGAAATTTCCCACACCACAAAATAAATCAAGAATGACGTCATCTTTATTAGGCGCCAACCAATCTATTGCTTGTTTGACCATTTTTTTATTCATAGTCCCATTCACTTGAATAAAATCTTGGGGGTGATAGCTAAGGGATAGCTCATCCAGTTGATAATGGCGCATAGTGTCCTCTGTCACTAGGGCACGTTTTTCTTGGGGATACTGCCAATACAAATCCAACGATGCTTGATCTGCCCATTGCTGCCACTGCTGTTGAGTGGCGGGTTCAATCTCAGCGGTTAAACGCAATAAAACAGATGCACCTTTGTCATCTTCAAGTAATTCAATGTGCCCTAATTTGTCGTCAATAGCGTCATGCTTTAACGTGGCCTTTAATGAGGCAAAAACTTGCTGTAGTTTAGGTGTAAGTACCAAGCAGTTATCAATAGAGACGATATCTTGCGACGACGCACTACGAAACCCCAAGCGCAGCCCTTGCCCCTTCACTTTTACTGACAACCGAGCTCGTCGTCTATAACCTAAAGGCGAATCCGCAAGTAACGTTAAACCTTGAGCCGGCCACACTTTACGCAATTGGCCTTGTAACCATGTCATTTTGGCACTGCGTTGTTGTTCGAGGGCTAGATGTTGAAAACGACAGCCGCCACATTCATCGTAATGAGGACAAGCAGGGCTCACCCGGTGCTCGCTTTGTTGTTCGATATTAATTAATTTGGCTTCATCATAACGGCGATTCGATTTTACCACCTGCCCTTTCACTGACTCTCCCGGCAACGCCCCTTCAATAAACGTAACCTTGCCATGATTGCGAGCGACCCCCTTAGCTTCATGGGTCAGGCCATCAATCGTAAAACCTTGTACCGGACCAATAGGCTGAACAACCCCTGTACGTCTTTGCTTATTTCGCGAAGTTTTCCAAGATTTAGTACGGGAATGTTTTGCTGAGGTATTTCTCAAAAGCGTCACTTTTAACCATGAAGAATAATCCGTTATTGTACCAGTAGAAGGTCAGTAGGAAAAAGTACTAGATAGCCACAAGCAAAAAATTACAAGAATTTAAACCACAGAGGCTGCGCGACACAGAGGAAAAACAAAAAAGCAGACACAAGCAGTGAATAGCGGCTAGTAAATAGAAAATAGCCAGTTCTCCGTTTGTAGCCCTTTCCTATCCAAAACCTCAAAAATGTTTATTAACTATAATTTTTGAAAGCCATTTATTAGTGGACTGTCAATACGGTGGATCTCTAAATACTTTACTTTAAATCAACGTCTACGAGACCATTGATTTACTTGACCTGACGATCAGGGATATTCTCAAATTTACTGATTATGTCTGTCACAAACCTCTCAGAAAAACCTGCAATAAATGACCAGAACATCATTTTCGCATAGTCAACAGCTTCACCATGAACGTCAAATATAATGGAGAAACCTTTACTTTCTACAAGACCCGGGGCCACTTCATCTGGAACAAACATCGGAAATAGATCTCCACTTACAAGTGTTGAAATAAATAGCACATACAGAACGACTGCAAGCACACCACCAACAACAGGTGAAATCCACACGTACACCCATGAATGTGCGAGCAACATCAAGTCATCCGTTGACATGCTTTTCAACCTACGTTGCAGTCCCACAAAACCACCAATGATCCCGGCAAATAATGCAGCAATCGGAGCTGTGACAATATCGTCATACCAATACGCGACAAGAGCTCCTACAAAAATAATGACTATCAGCAAGCCAAGCGCAGTTGCAAGACGATTGCTTATTTTTCTAATATTTTCTAGATCTTCATTCATGATACAGTGAGCTCCCTAATGTCATATTACTTGCAGCACATCCATCGTAAAATAATTTTTATGCCAAAGCCATGTTAAGTATACGAAACGCATAAGTGGCGAAGCACATGTTTTTGATTTACCGCGACTAAAAATTACCCATCAAATTATGACTTGTTAGATAGATGTCTAAGTGAAGCAGATACAAGCAGTGAATAGGGCTAGTAAATAGCCAGTCCTCGTTTATAGCCCCTTCCTAACCCAAAACTTAAAAATATTTACTAACCATAATTTTAATAAGCCATTTATTAGTCTATTTTCAAAACGGTTGATTTTTAGATACTTTTTTTTAAATCAACGTCTACGACCACATTGATGGTTGTTACTTTGATTATGATCAAAGAATAACCTTTTCATACTGATTAGACTTCATTTGTTGGGATAGAGCCTAGTTTTTCTAGTGAGGCCTATAACCTCATTAAAAATCACACTTTCATATATAGAGGAAACTAATATGCGAACAGGTAATATTTTATGGCCTACTGATTTTTCTGATACTGCGTCACATGCTTTACGCTATGCCATAGAAATGGCGAATTTATATCAAGTAGGAATTCGTATTTTACACGTGGTAGATCAGCCAGTGGGGGATGAAAATTATATGATCCTTGCGATAACTCCCGAAGAGTTAGCTAAAGATATGGAAGACGCGGCGGCGAGTAAAATGCACGAGTTATTAGATCAGTTGAATACTAATTTAAAGATTGAAACGGTTATTCGTCGGGGTGATGCTATTAATGAGATTTTGGCCGAGACCCACAGCGGTGACATTGGTATGGTGGTTATTGCCAGCCATGGAAGAACCGGGATGTCTCATTTTCTGCATGAAAATGTTGCCGAAGCGATTATCAATAAAGCTAATTGCCCAGTATTAGTAGTAAAATAAAGTTATTGGCCAAATTAACTACGCCACTTCAAACAGTCCAGACATGGACGTCTGGGTGAAAGCTGATTCTTTAGGAGCGAAGCGCCGCCAACTTGAACAGCTCAACAAGGACGTTGACATTGGCTGCCGATCATCAGGGATGTGTGTTTTATCAATTCTAAGTTTATTTCGCCGCCTCAGAGACAAGCGTATCGCAGTTAAAAATAAGCTCCAAAGCTTGTCATAGAGAAGCACCGAAGAAAGCAATACAAGCAGAATGGGCCAGACTAAATCAGCATGAAGCTGAGTGAAGCAGGCACAAGCAGTAAATAGGAGCTAGTAAATAGAAAATAGCCACGTCATCGTTTATAGCCCTTTCCTACCCCAAAACTTAGAAATATTTAATTTGAAAAAGCCATTTATCAGTCGATTTTCAATACAGTTGATTTTTAAATAAGTAACCAATTGATTTAACTATATTTTATATAGCTGTATCACAATAGGATGACGTTAAAAATTTCTATCTTCCCTTATACTATCGCAAAGTCAATTTGATTCACTTTAGCTAGGTTAACATTATGTTTCGCTTGCCAAAGGTCATAATTGTCTTGCATCGACAGCCAACTCTCTGGTGTGCGACCTAAAGCTTTTGAAAGACGTAATGCCATTTCAGGCGTAACCGCACTTTTTGCTTTTAATATTCGACTCAAGGTAGAAGGAGAAACATTTAATTGTTTCGCAACAAAACGACAGCTATAACCAAAAGGTTGCATATAAACATCGGTAATAAACTCACCCGGATGCGGTGGATTATGCATATTCATTAGTGATAATCCTCATAATTTAAAATAAAAGCGTTGCCATCTCTAAATTCAAAAGTCACACGCCAATTTCCATTTACAGAAATAGACCAAATTCCATCACGTTTGCCTTTTAAAGGGTGCAAATTAAAACCAGGCAAATCAACATCATCAATAATGCCAGCAGTATCAATGGCCGCAAGCTGCATTCTAAGTCGTCGCTCATGCTTAGTTTGAATACCAGCCTTACTACCCGACTCAAAGAACTTTTTTAGCCCTTTATGTTTAAATGATTTGATCATAAATAAAGTGTAGCGTGTTGCGCAACACCTGTCTAGAGACTTACTTGGATATATAGAATTGTTACTACAGGTGTCAGGCTAAAATTTTAAACAAAAAAGAAAAGCCAAGAGCCAAAGTCTGTCACAGAGAAGCACCGAGAACAGCAAATATTTGTTAGAAGCAAAGATTAAAAGAATTTAAACCACAGAGGCTTCGCTACACAGAGAAAAAAATGCAGAATGGGGCAGACTAAATCAGAATGAAGCTGAGTGAAGCAGTGAATAGAAGAGAGTCGATAGAAAAGCGATATTGCCACTACTTCATTTATACCCCCTTTCCGACCCCAAAACTTAGAAATATTTATCAACCATAATTTTAAAAAGTCATATATTTGTCTATTTTCTATACGGTTGATTTTTAAATCAACGACTACGACGCTATTGATGTTTATCGCTAAGTATGCAATTTAAAGTGTATCTGGTACATTGAACTCAACTCAAAAGTATTTAAACGTTTCTGAAATGATTTAGACAGGGATTAGAAGTATTAAAAATGGATTCATCATTAAAAGAGCTTATAACCATTAAAAACATAGCATTTCTGCTAATCAGTGTATCCATGATAGTGATTACAATGTGTTACATGTGGAGTTTACACCTAGCGTCAGCCAGTGATATTTCTACTGGCGATTCAAGTTATACCCGTGCTGATTTAGGTACCATTGGCGACTTCATTGGTGGGTTGCTTAATCCGTTATTAACCTTTGCGACTGTGTGCTTATTAATTTGGTCAATCCGTATTCAACAAAAAGAGCTGTCAGCTGCAACTAAAGTATTGAAACAAACAAAAGATGTACATGATAAAAATATAAAAAATGAAGAAAAAAATTTTATTAGGAAAGCTATTTCTGAAGACATACATTTAATACGGTTAGACATAGATAAAACCTTTCAGAAAAAACAATTCAAAAGAACAATTAGTAATAATGAACTCCAAAGTTTCTCCTTGTCTGATTTGCAGTGTGGCGAAGATTTTTCAAATGAGTTTATTCTGAACAAAAAAAGTATTAATACGTCTGTCTCAACAAAAATTAAATTCAATCAACACTTATTACGTACAAATTTTTCAGAAATTCTTTATCTACTACTTCATATTGAATGGTTAATATTAAAAATAGACTCTGAAAAGTTAGGCATGGAACTTTTTGTAATAAAATTAAAGCTTCCGATTTTCGAACTTGGGCAAGTATTACGCAGTATTAGAGTACAGAAGGATACTACATTATTTACAGAGCTAAATGGGTTAGTAAAAAAATGTGGTGATATTGAAGACAAGCTTCTTGATATTTAATCTAGCTACATGACAAGTTTCCCCTAACCCAGACTAAACCTGAAATTACCTTATCAGGACATCTAACATAAAATAACTCTTATGATAAACCAATACTTATTTTGCGAAGCCATGCTTTTGACTTTATCGCGACTCCAAGTTCGCCGAGCAACGCGGGCTAATAGAGGGTAAATGACTTGGGTGAAAGCTGATTCTTTAGGAGCGAAGCTCCGTCAGCTTGAAAAGCTCAACAAGGACGTTGAGATTGGGTGCCGATCATCAGGGATGTGGATATGACTACTTTGGAATTTAGTTCTAAATTCTTTGCGACCTCTATTAGGCAAGTCGCGCAGGTAATAGAACTTGGTTGGAGACCGGCTTCTTTTGCTTACTTTTCTTAGCTGTTGACCATATTTACGGGATAAATATGGAACGCACTTTAGTGCGGCCCGGAGGGTGAAATACATGGATGTATTTCATAACATAAGTCAGTCGGGCCTCATGGATGAGGCTTGAAAAACGTCATGGATGACGGTAAGCGAAGCGCATGCTTTATGGCAAAGCCATGCTTTTGACTTTGTCGCGACTACAAATTCCCCATCAAATATTTGGCTTGTCGAATGCCCGAATAGGGACATTCGGGCAAGGCAATCTTTTATAGCAGGACGCGACTTATTGCCGTTTCGACATCAAAGCCAAGAATTTTATGGAATAGGAATTTGTTTGGAGCGCGGCCCTTTTTGTTTACTTTTTGCGGCTGTTGGGAAAAAGTAAATCGAGCAGCAAGGATGCTGTTTGAAAAACGTCATGGATGACGGTAAGCGAAGCGCATGCTTTAAGTGACGAAGTTATGCCCTGTGTGCGTAGCACATAAACAAAGCACATGTTTTGTGCACTAAAACAAAAAAGGCCTTGGTATCAACCAAGACCTTTTCAAAAATGGTGCGGATGGGGAGACTCGAACTCCCACGGCCTAAGCCACAGCCCCCTCAAGGCTGCGTGTCTACCAATTCCACCACATCCGCAATTGAGTACTAAATAAAACTAGTTGGGTACGTCGCTTTCTTCAGCAGGTTGTAGAACAGGTTCAGCAGGCACAGTTGCCGCAGGAACATCTGTATCGGGCTGAGCAACCACTGGCACTTCAATGTTTTGCCAATTATCTGCATCTTTTTCTTTATCAGCAGTTTGGTTACCAAGGATCAAACTGATAACAAAAAACAAAGTCGCTAATATAGCAGTTGTTCTGGTCAAAAAGTTACCAGAACCAGCAGAGCCAAAAACTGTGTTAGAACCACCACCACCGAAAGATGCGCCCATATCTGCGCCTTTACCTTGCTGGATCAATACAAAACCGATCAACATTATAGCGACGATCAAATAAACAATAATTAATACTTCGTAAAACATGTGTTGCCTCTATTGATTTGCAGCTAAGCAAATACTTAAAAAATCTTCTGGGTTTAAACTAGCGCCGCCAATTAAACCACCATCTACATCTGCCTGAGAAAATAATTCTTGGGCATTACTTCCTTTCACACTACCGCCGTATAAAATAACAGTACCAGCCGCAATGTTTGAATCTTGTTTTGCTAAATATTCACGAATAAAAGCATGTACTTCTTGTGCTTGCTCAGGACTGGCTGTTTTACCCGTCCCTATCGCCCATATGGGTTCATAAGCCAAGACTATATTAGCAAATGCTGATATGCCTAGTAACGTGACTACAGCATTCAACTGAGTAGTCAGGTAATCAAACACATTGCCCGCATCACGAATTGATTCTGGCTCACCAATACATAAAATAGGTGTTAATCCAGCATCTAATATTTTTTGTACTTTTAACGCAACAATTTCATTTGATTCAAAGTTGTCTTCACGTCTTTCAGAATGACCAACAATAACATATTGGCAACCGAGTTCTTTAACCATTGAAACGGATGTTTCACCAGTGTGAGCCCCTGAGTCAAATTGACTGACATTCTGTACACCCAGCCTAACTGAACTATCAAATAAACCTAAATAAGGAGCCGGAGGACAAATAGCCCAATCCATATTCCCTAAGTCCACTTGACTCAAGCATGATTGCATTTTACCAATCAACGATTTATCACCGTTCATCTTCCAATTACCAACCACTAAAGACCTACGAATGTTTGTCTGCAAAAGATATTCCTCTTAGCATCAATAAAAAAGCGCGCGAGATATTAACTAACCCAATGAAATTATACAAGTAATACTCGCCAAATATGCTTCGCCTTTTGTCTATTCGTTCACTTTACGAACAGCATCGGCAATATATTCAGCCCAAGTACTTGAATCTTGTGCATCATTGGCCTCAACCATCACTCGAATAAGTGGCTCAGTTCCACTTTTTCGCAACAAAACTCGGCCTTTATTACCTAATGCCGTTTCGGCGTCAATCACAGATTGTTTCACCTGTTTATCTTCAAGAGGTTGTTTGCCATTGGTAAATCTGACATTGATTAATGTCTGCGGATATTTAACCATACCTTGGCTTAATTCGTATAAAGTCATTTCCGCATGCAGCATGGCCGCCAAAACTTGTAATCCGGCCACAATGCCATCACCAGTAGAAGCAGCGGCCAAATTCAATACATGGCCTGAGCCTTCGCCGCCAATCGACCAATCTTTTTGTTTAAGTAATTCCATCACGTAGCGGTCACCCACCTTGCTGCGAGCAAACGGCACGCCTAAGGTCCCTAAGGCGACCTCTAAACCAAGGTTGCTCATCACAGTACCAACCACACCACCTTTTAACATACCAGATTTTAACGCGTCCCTAGCGATGATGTAGACAATCTGATCGCCATCAATCACATTTCCTTTGTGATCCACCAACATAATCCGGTCACCATCACCATCCAAGGCAAACCCTAGATCAGCATTATTTTTCAGAACACTATGTTTGATAGCTTTCATCGATGTGGCCCCGACATTACGATTGATATTCAAACCATCAGGTTCGGTACCAATTTCAATCACTTGTGCACCTAATTCACTCAATACGTTTGGTGCTATGTGATATGTGGCTCCATGGGCACAATCTACCACTATTTTTAAACCTTTGAGGGATAAATCTGAGGGGAAGTTACCTTTACAAAATTCGATATAACGACCGGCCGCATCAGCAATTCGTGTGGCTTTACCTAGTTTGTCTGAAGCCACACATTCCATAGGACGATCCATCTGACTTTCAATGGCAATTTCAATATCATCGTCAAGTTTCATACCATCAGCTGAAAAGAATTTGATACCGTTATCATAATAAGGATTATGAGAAGCACTGATCACTATGCCCGCTTCTGAACGGAAAGTTTTAGTCAAATAAGCAATAGCTGGAGTCGGCATAGGCCCTAATAAGCCAATATTAATACCCGCAGCAGATAACCCCGCTTCTAATGCTGATTCCAACATATAGCCAGATATACGGGTATCTTTACCAATAAGGACTTTATTGGTGCCAGTTCCCGCTAAAACTTTTCCAGCGGCCCAACCTAGTTTCATTACAAATTCAGGATTGATTTTGTCTTCGCCGACTTTGCCACGAATACCGTCTGTACCGAAGTATTTTCTATCACTCATTATAGTTTCCTGTAATCCTTAACTAATGTTGTTATTTTAACTGCATCCACTGTTTCTTTGACATCATGTACCCGTAATATTTTTGCCCCACTCAATGTGGCAAGGCTAGCAGTCACTATGCTGCCAGCTAGCCGCTCATCAATATTACGACCCAGTAAATTTCCTATCATTGACTTTCTTGAAGTACCAGACAAAATAGGCACAGCTAAACTTGACAATTTATCTAAGTTCGCAAGCAATTGATAATTATGCTGCAAACTTTTACCAAATCCAAAACCAGGATCAATAATCAATTGATCTTTAGTCATTCCCGCTTTTTCGCACTCAATCATTCTTTGCTGCAAAAAATTGATAACTTCATCAGTCACATTTTCATACTCAGGGTTTTCCTGCATAACACGGGGTTGCCCCTGCATATGCATCAAACAGACTGGTACATTAGCCTCTGCCGCAGCTTGTAATGCGCCCTTTTCTTGTAACGCTCTCACATCATTAATTAAAGCCGCACCAGCCGCTACAGCGGCGGTCATCACTTGTGCTTTACTGGTATCAATTGAAACAACAGTATCAAAGCGTTCAGTAATGGCTGCAATTATGGGTAATACTCGATCTAATTCTTGCTGAAGATCAACATCAACAGCCCCTGGTCGAGTAGACTCCCCGCCTACATCAATAAAAGCAGCCCCTTCTGTTAACATAGACTCAGTGTGATACATAGCTTGGTCAAAATTTTTAAAGTGTCCTCCATCAGAAAAAGAATCAGGAGTGACATTTAAGATGCCCATTATCTTGGGCACTGACAGGTCTATGAATTTGTTTTTAAATTGCATACATGCTCAATATTTTAAGCTTTCAAATAAAAAAACGCTTTGTTAGATTGCCAACAAAGCGTTTTTATCATTTGTTCTAAAACTAACTCGTTGCGTCGCCAGGTTTTCCTACATCTGGAGTAGTAGGTTTATCGGCTTTCTTTTCTTCAGTTTTATCAGCGTCATCAGCAGCTTTTGCGCCACCAGATGGTTTATCAGAATCATCAGTCTTACCATCTCTGACCCATTCAGCTGGAAGACGAACTTCTTTACGTGCCATCAAATCATCAATTTGTTTAGCATCTATGGTTTCATATTTCATCAAGGCGTCTTTCATCGCCTCTAAAACATCCATATTTTCTTTCAATAATTTTTCAGCTAGTGTGTAATTTCTGTCAATTAATAACCTGACTTCAGCATCAATATCACGAGAAGTTTCGGCTGACATATGTGATGGAGCCGCTCCCATAAACATTTCGTTTTCGTCATCTTTATAATTGATGGGACCCATTTTCTCAGAAAGCCCCCATTGGGTTACCATTTTGCGAGCAATATCGGTAGCACGTTCAATGTCATTCGACGCACCAGTGGTTACACCGGCTGCACCCAAAGTAATTTCTTCTGCTATACGCCCACCAAATAAAGTGGCAATACGAGATTCTAATTCTTCTCGAGATGAACTGTATTTATCTTGTTCAGGTAAATACATAGTCACACCTAATGCTCGACCACGAGGAATAATAGACACTTTATAAACTGGATCATGTTTAGGTACTAAACGGCCAACAATTGCATGTCCAGCTTCATGATAAGCAGTATTGGTTTTTTCTTCTTCCGACATGACCATAGTCTTGCGTTCAGAGCCCATCATGATTTTATCTTTCGCTTTATCGAATTCATCCATACTCACCACACGTTTATCTGTGCGGGCAGCAAACAATGCAGCTTCGTTAACTAAGTTTGCTAGATCTGCACCAGAGAAACCAGGTGTACCACGAGCAATAACATGTGCTTCAACATTGTCCCCTAATGGCACTTTACGCATATGCACTTTTAAAATTTGTTCACGACCACGGATATCTGGTAAACCTACCATGACTTGGCGATCGAAACGTCCAGGACGTAATAATGCAGGGTCAAGTACATCTGGACGGTTAGTCGCAGCAATAACAATAATGCCTTCGTGTCCTTCAAAACCATCCATTTCAACCAACATTTGGTTTAAGGTTTGTTCACGCTCATCATGGCCACCACCATGACCTGCACCACGTTTACGGCCTACTGCATCAATTTCATCAATAAAAATAATACAAGGAGCTGATTTTTTAGCTTGGTCAAACATATCACGTACACGAGAGGCACCAACACCAACAAACATTTCAACAAAATCTGAACCTGAAATACTAAAGAAAGGTACTTTTGCTTCACCGGCAATCGCCTTAGCAAGTAATGTTTTACCTGTTCCCGGAGGACCAACCATCAACACACCTTTAGGAATTTTGCCGCCTAATTTCTGAAACTTACTTGGGTCACGTAAAAAGTCGACTAATTCTGAAACATCTTCTTTTGCTTCGTCACACCCTGCTACATCAGCAAAGGTCGTTTTAATTTGATCTTCACCTAATAAACGCGCTTTACTTTTGCCGAATGACATAGCACCTTTACCGCCACCACCTTGCATTTGACGCATGAAAAAGATCCAGACCCCAATCAGTAATAACATTGGGAACCAGGAAATAAAGATAGACGTTAATAATGAAGACTCTTCTGGTTGTTTACCAAACACAGCCACATTATTTTCGATAAGTTGATCCATTAACTTCATATCAAGATAAGGTACAACAGTTGTGAACTGTTCACCGTTGCGTTTAGTGCCGACAATTTCACCAGTGTCTCTATCAATTGTTGCTTGGCTAACTACGCCATTATCAACATCTTTCAAAAAACGAGTGTAGTCTGTGGCGACTCTATTTGGTTCAGAGCCAGAAAAGTTTTGGAAAACCGACATCAATACGACAGCGATGACCAGCCATAAGATTAAATTTTTTGCCATGTCGCTCAAGTTGTTAAACCTCTATTATTACTACGAGTCAAATGACTCTTTGATTGGCGTCTTGCGCTTCTTTGTTCGAAGAAGCCAGACTACTATAATTTATATCCCGTCGCTACCAGATAAACTTCTCTAGATCGGGCTCGTGATGATTCAGGTTTACGTGTTTTAACCACTCTGAACGCTTTTTGTACATCTTTAAAAAACGAATCAAAACCTTCGCCCATAAATACCTTCACCACAAAACTGCCATTTTTCTTTAATACTTGATGACACATATCTAAGGCTAATTCTACTAAATACATAGATTTAGCCTGATCAACAGCATCATTACCACTAAAGTTAGGGGCCATATCTGACATTACAATATCGACATTCTTACCATTAATTTTATTTAACAGCTCGTTAAGTACAGACTCCTCGCGAAAGTCACCTTGCAAAAAGGCCACCCCTGCTAAGGGATCCATAGGTAAAATATCACAAGCGATCACAGTTCCATCATCACCCACAACACCTGCTGAATATTGAGACCAACCGCCAGGCGCCGCCCCCAAATCAACTACAGTCATGGCAGGTTTAATTAATTGATCTTTATTTTGAATTTCTTCAAGTTTAAAAACCGCACGTGAACGATAACCTTTCTTTTGCGCTAATTGCACAAACTTGTCATCAAAATGTTCTTTTAACCATCTCTGGCTACTAACTGATTGTTTATTCTTACTCATTGAACAACATTGAAATTAGGAATAACTGTGAGATGGCGTTAGAATACCTGTTTTCAACCGTATTTAATCAAATAAATTGTAAGAATAATTACACAATGACCTTATCAAACAAACAAAAGCAACATTTAAAGGGTTTAGCTCACTCTTTAAAACCTATAGTCCAATTAGGCGGAAACGGCCTAACTGAAGGCGTTTTAGCGGAAATCGACTTAGCCATTAATCATCATGAATTAATTAAAGTGAAAGTTCCTACTGATGATAAAGAAGAAAAGTCACTAATAATGGATGCCATTATTAGAGAAACAAAAGCAATAAAAATTCAAAGTATTGGTCATATTTTGGTGATTTATAAACAAAGTGACCAGAAAAAAATTGAATTACCGAAACATTAATTGATTTTCGTAATATAAATTCAGCAGTATCGTTATTTTTAATAATAAAGATACTGCTAATTTATCTAGTCATATTAGTGGTGATGTCCACCCGCACCATGAGCATGCCCATGCTCAACTTCTTCATCAGTTGCTGCTCTCACATCTGCAACTTTCAAATCAAATTTCAGCGTTTTACCCGCTAAAGGATGATTGATATCAATAGTAGCCATAAATTTACCCACTTTGATGATAGTGACTTCTCTTTGGCCTTGTTCCGTGTTGACTACTGCAGTCATACCCGCTTTCCATGTTTTTGCACCTGATAAGCCGGTTAAATGTTTAACAGATACTCTTTGTTCACTATCAGCTTGGATTTCACCATAGGTTTCTGCGGCTTCAAGTTCTACTTCCACTTCATCACCTTTACTCATAGATTCCAAAGATTTTTCGATGCCAGGCATCATATTATTGAAACCATGAAGATAAGCGACTGCCTCTTCACCAAAGTTACTTTCTAACTCGTTACCTTCTAAGTCTTGAATTTTATAGTGAAACTGCACTACAGTGCCTTTTGTAATTTGCATAACTATTGCCTAATAATAAAAAATTGTGGCGGATATTAGCAGAATAAATAAAGCCTGTTGAAGAAAAAAATCACTTATATTTTAACAAAACATCTATTTCAACAACGTGGCTATTTTCACAAGTAATATAAACTACTCATCATCTGCGCCATTCACAATATTAGCAATATTCAATAAACTAGAAACCGCCATATAATTAATTGAGTTTTTAGGATATCGGCCTTTACTATTCATCAGACCTACATCTTTGCCCATTAATATCTCTAAGGCTTGATCGACTGTTTCCACCACACAAATATTAAATTTCCCCGCTTTAACTGCCGCGATAACATCCTTGTCTAACATCAGGTTGACTTGATTTGACTTAGGGATAATTACCCCTTGGGTACCGGTTAAGCCTCTATGTTCACAGAGTTTAAAAAAACCTTCTATTTTTTCGTTTACGCCACCTACAGACTGCACTTGCCCATATTGGTTTATTGAACCGGTAATGGCTAAATCTTGTCTGGCAGGTATTTTTGTCAGTGCAGAAATAAGTGCGATAAGTTCGGCTAACGACGCACTATCTCCATCGATATGTCCATAAGATTGTTCAATAGCAATATTTGCAGATAAGGTTAAAGGAAATAATTGGGCGTACTTATATCCTAAATATCCGGTTAATAACATGACACCTTTAGAGTGAATTGATTGCCCCAATTCTACTTCTCTTTCGATATCAATTACGCCGTTGGAACCGGCATAAACGGTAGATGTTATACGCGCTGGGGTACCAAACATACAATCCCCTACTTCCAATACAGTTAAACCATTTACTTTACCTATATCGACGCCATCTGTGGCAATTAAGATTTGTCCTTGTTTTATATCGTCTAATACAGCTTCGCTGACACGACCAGTTCTATGGGTTTTTGCTTGCAATGCACTCTCAATATGACCCACATCTAACTCTAAAACATTTTGTTCTTTACAAAAATATTCAGCCTCATGTAATAATTCCAGTACATCAGAAAATCTTGCTGATAGACGCTGTTGATGCTCAGCTAGACGCAAACTGTATTCCACTAAACGGTACATAGCTTTTGCGGATATACCATCCAAGCCAAAGTTTTTCACTTGACTTCTGACTCTGCCGACAAAATCAAACAAGGTCTTTTTGTCGAGGGGTATTTCGTGATCAAAATCCACTAATACTCGGAACAACTCATAAAACTCATCATCATAATCTTGTAATGTATAATACAAATCTCGAGATCCTAACAACACCACTTTTACATCGATGGGAATTTGCTGGGGATTTAATGTGATTGAATTAACCATGCCCACATCATGTTGCGGTAAATCCATTTTAAGATAACCGAATTTTAGGACTAACTTTAACGTTTCCCATACATAAGGCTGTTCAATCACTTTATCCATATCAAGCAATAGATATCCACCATTTGCTTTATGAATAGCGCCAGGGCGGATCATTCTGTAATTAGTAAAAACCGAACCTTGAATATTGGTGTATTCCACTCGGCCAAATAAATTTTGATGAGTAGGATTGGCTTCATAAACAACTGGAGAGCCACTGTTTACATCGTGAGAAACTAAAATATTCGGTAAATATTGTTCTTCTAAAATAGAACGTTTGTCGTATTCATCTTCTTTATTGTCTTTTTTCTCATCCGCTAACACCTCTACCACGGTTTCTACAAGATGAGGTTTTAGCTGTCGTAAAAATTTTAGAATCGCTAAATCAGCAGAATATTCATGTTCTAAATCTTTCAGTAATGGGCGTATTCCCTGCTCAGCAGTATCCTTTTTTAATTGCCGTAACTTTTCAGCTGTCGCCCGTTTCCATTTGGGTAATTCAATAAGCGCTTCACTTAATACATCTTCTAATTCATCAATTAATACGTAATAAGTTTGCCGCTGTTCTTCCGGAAATAAGGCAAACTCAGTGTCATTGATGGTTTTACCATCCACTATAGGTGAAAAAGAAATAGTGCCGGCATCTTCATATAATGCCACATTACTACGCTGAGCTTGGGCTTCAACACTTTCGATTGCTTGATCATATTTTTGTTCAAACTCTCGGGTTATTGCCGCTTTTTTCCGTTGATAGCCTGGGTTATCAAAGGCTGCAGGAAAGGTATCTAACAATTCATCAATTAAATGGCCTAAGTCTTTACATAATTTTTTACTTTCACCTGCCAATAACTTAAGAGAGTAAGGCTCCCGCTCATCATCAAAGTTATTGATATAACACCAATCATCAGGGGTAACAGTTTTATTGACATATTTATCAATAAATTCACGGACTAAAGTAAAACGCCCCGTGGCTTGTTCACCCATAACATAAAGGTTATAACCTTTTGATTTAATACCTAATCCAAAAGACAACGCATCGCGAGCACGATCTTGGCCGATAAAAGTCGAATCTAGTGCAGAATCGTCTTTCAACGCTTGATTAATCAACCTCCTACTTGGTTTAGCTGATAATTGCTGAAGATGTAATATATAGTTACTTTGCATAGAAAATGAATCACTGCATTTAGAAAGGTTCTACAAATAGTGAAACCCGTAAACAGGATACTGTCAAACAGATCGTTATTCCTGCTGACCGATCGCTTAATTTTCCAGCAATATATTGATAAAACATTGCTAATAAACAAAAACTTTTGAATATAGTTCACAAATACCACTTTGCCTATTGTTTGAAAGTCATGGCCTAAGGTATTCTAACCAGCTAATTCTTATCGCATTGTCTATAGGTCGAACGATCTAAATTGCTCTAGTCACGGAAATATTTTTTAATGGCCGAAAAACTGTACCAACCTCAAGAAATCGAAAAAGAGGTTCAAGCCTATTGGGAAACACAACAAACCTTTAAGGCAACAGAACAAGAAGATAAAGAAAAATTTTATTGTTTGTCTATGTTTCCCTACCCAAGTGGGCGACTGCATATGGGTCACGTACGTAATTATACAATCGGTGACGTGATAAGCCGCTATCAACGTATGTTAGGTAAAAACGTGTTACAGCCTATGGGTTGGGATGCTTTTGGGCTACCTGCTGAAAATGCAGCCATCAACAACAACACAGCTCCAGCCAATTGGACATACTCCAATATTGACTACATGAAAACCCAGCTAAAATCTTTGGGTTTTGGTTACGACTGGGATCGTGAAATAGCCACTTGTAAAAAAGACTACTACCGCTGGGAACAATGGTTTTTCACTCGTTTGTACGAAAAAGGCTTGGTTTATAAGAAAAACGCCACTGTAAACTGGGATCCAGTGGATCACACAGTCTTAGCCAACGAACAAGTCATTGACGGACGTGGCTGGCGTTCTGGTGCACTAGTAGAACAAAAAGAAATTCCTCAGTGGTTTATTAAAATCACCGATTATGCAGAAGAGCTGGTCAGTGACTTAGAACAACTTGAAGAATGGCCAGAACAAGTTCGTGCCATGCAGAAAAACTGGATAGGTCGTTCTGAAGGCGTGGAAATCACCTTTGATTTAGAGCAAACCGTTGCCGGACAAAATGACTTTGACGTTTACACAACCCGTCCTGATACATTGTTAGGTGTGACTTATGTTGCGGTTGCAGCACAACACCCTATCGCTTTAGAAGCAGCTAAAACGAATAATGAATTAGCAGACTTTGTTGAAGAATGTAAAAACACTAAAGTAGCTGAAGCTGAACTTGCCACAATGGAAAAGAAAGGTTGTGCCACTGGCTATTATGCTATTCATCCTTTAACCGGTGACAAAGTACCAGTTTGGGTCGCTAATTTTGTACTTATGGGATACGGCTCAGGTGCCGTTATGTCGGTACCAGGACACGATCAACGTGACTGGGAATTTGCCACTAAATATGGTTTAGAGATAAAACAAGTTATTAAGGCTGAAGATCAATCTGTAGAAGTCGATTTAAGCCAAGCTGCTTTTACCGAAAAAGGCTTATTGGTTAATTCTGGCGAATACGATGGTTTATCATTTACAGCAGCATTTGATGCTATTGCTGGCAAGCTTGCGTCTTTAAATAAAGGTAAAAAGAAGGTCAACTATCGACTACGCGATTGGGGTGTTTCACGCCAACGTTATTGGGGCACCCCTATCCCCATGCTAAATTTAGAAAATGGAGAATCTGTTCCAGTACCTAGCGATCAGCTTCCTGTAGAACTACCTGAAGATGTAGAAATGAATGGGGTTATTTCACCTATTAAAGCCGACCCTGAATGGGCAAAAACTGAATTTAATGGTCAACCTGCGCTGAGAGAAACCGATACTTTTGACACCTTTATGGAGTCATCTTGGTACTACGCTCGTTATTGTAGTGCACAAAATGACCAAGCCATGTTAGATCCAGAACAAGCCAACTATTGGTTGCCCGTTGACCAATATGTTGGGGGAATAGAACATGCTATTTTACATTTATTGTATTCTCGTTTTTTCCATAAATTATTACGTGATGAAGGTTTAGTTCAATCAGATGAGCCTTATAAACGTTTATTGTGCCAAGGTATGGTGTTAGCTGATTCATTTTATCGTGAAGACGAAATGGGCAAACAAACTTGGTATTCACCAGCCGATGTAGAGAGTGAAAAAGACGATAAAGGACGCATCCTAAAATCCGTATTAGCAGCCGATGGCAAAGAAGTAATACATGCTGGCATGACTAAGATGTCTAAATCCAAAAACAACGGTATTGATCCTCAAAAAGTTATCGATATATACGGTGCAGATACTATACGTGTTTTCACTATGTTTGCCGCGCCACCAGAACAAACACTTGAATGGATTGATTCAGGTGTTGAAGGCGCCCATAGGTTTGTAAAACGTTTATGGACTTTGGTGCAAGAGCATATAGAAGCCGGTGAGGCAGTTGCGATAGATAAATTAAGTTTGTCTGGCCCACAAAAAACATTACGTCGTTTGATCCACAAAACTATCGAAAAAGTCAGTGACGATATTGGTCGTCGACAAACGTTTAACACGGCAATAGCCGCTACAATGGAATTGTTGAATAATTTACAAAAAGCCCCTCAAGAATCTGTCCAAGACTTAGCGGTTTTACGTGAAGGTATCAACACAATCGTATTATTACTTGCACCTATAGCACCACATATATGTCATGTAATGTGGAAAGACTTAGGTCATGAAAGCGAAGTTGAAACGGCCCCTTGGCCAGTGGCTGAAGCGGATGCTCTGATTGAAGATGAAAAGCTTATAATAGTGCAAGTTAATGGCAAAGTAAGAGCTAAAATTACGGTTGCTGCCGATGCGTCTAAAGAACAAGTAGAAGCATTAGGATTAAGTGAAAATAATGTTCAGCAACACATTGATGGTAAAACCATACGTAAAGTCATTTACGTGCCAGGAAAACTATTAAATATTGTGGCCAATTAAGGTGTTTAATGCTCTAAGTAAGCTATTAGCCATGCTTGTTATCAGTACGCTGATAACAAGCTGTGGCTTTAAACTGCGAGGTGATTATAGTTTGCCTTCTGGGATCAAAACCTTACAAATATCATCCAGTGTCAAAAATGCACCGCTGCAGCGCACCTTAAAAAAACAACTCAAGGGTTTTGACATTGAGGTGATAACAAATACAGCAAATAACAATCTAGAGCAAAAAATTGACGTTGGAGTTTTTCTTCAATCAGATAATTTAGACAGACGATTACTTTCTTTATTTTCAACCGGACAAGTGGCTGAATATGAATTAGTCTACGGGATTAATTATTATATTCAGTTTCCCGGTGAAGAGGCTATCCCTATTGAATTTGATGTGACAAGAGAATATCAAGATGATCCTGATGCTGTGTTAGCAAAGTCTCGCGAACTCGATTTAGTCTTAGGAGAAATGCGCCAACAAGCTGCCAACAGGATTATTCGCCAAATAACCAGTTCATATAATACTTGGCAACAAACTAAAGGTTACTAATGCAGGTCTATCCTAATCGTTTTAGTTTACAAGACGACTCACCGCTGAAACCTTTTTATCTAGTGTTTGGCGATGAGCCTCAACAAAAACTCGAATGTTTAGAACTGATTAGAAAAACAGCTAGTAAACAAGGGTTTGACGAACGTCAATCATTAGTCGTAGATAATCAATTTAGCTGGGATAGTTTAATTGAAGCCAGTCAAACTATGTCTTTGTTTTCCAATAAGCAAATTATCGAACTGGAACTACCAACAGGCAAACCTGGTGCTGAAGGCAGTAAAGTCTTAACAGCCATCGCCCAACAAGTAAACGCTGATGTATTAATTGTTATACACGGTGGAAAAATAGGTAAAGATGTACAAAATACTAAATGGTTTAAAGCGGTTGATAAAAATGCCATTTACATCCCCTGCTATCCATTAGAAGGCAATATTTTACATCAATGGTTAATCCAGCAGATGCAACATGCAGGAATGCAAAGTTCTCCCCAAATAGCACAATTGTTAGTAGATTATTGTGAAGGGAACTTACTCGCAGCCAAACAAGAAATACAAAAACTGGTACTTTTATACCCAAACGGAAATCCCACTTTAGAGCAGGTAGAACAAGCGGTTGTTGATCAATCGCGGTTTACTGTTTTCCATTTAATAGACGTGCTTTTATCTGGCGATGGGCAAAAAGCAGTAAAAATGTTATATCGTTTAGAAAGTGAAGGAGTCGAACCTAATATCATTTTATGGGCATTAACCCGAGAATGGCAAACCTTAGAAGCGTTATTATTTGATCGACATCAAGGTAAGAGCATTAATTGGAATCAGCATAGAATATGGAAAAGTCGCCAAGGTTTTTATCAATCGGCTTTAGCTCGTTTATCTCTTGAGAGCCTGCAAAAAATACAAACCAAACTTACCGAATTTGACACTGCCATCAAACAATCAGTTATTCCTCGACCCTATGTAGAATTATGCCATCTATGCCTGCTTTTTATTCCCTATTCTTTGGATAACATTCCCCTAGACTACGCACTTTCAGATTAAGGAATATACATGCTCAATGCTCCATTAGGAATATTTGGCGGAACCTTTGATCCTATTCACAAGGGCCATATTTATCCCGTTTTAGAAGCCGCAAATATTACTGAAATCAATAAAATTGCGATGATCCCTTGTTATATACCTAGCCATAAAAGTGCCGCTTGTGTGTCATCTGAGCACAGATTAAAAATGATTGAATTGATATGTGATGAACACCCAATTTTATATCCCGATGCCCGAGATATTAATAGAGGTGTAGCAACCTATAGTGTGGAGACATTAAGCGAATTACGGGCTGAATTTCCAACTCGCCCCTTATGTTTTTTTATTGGTAGCGATTCGTTACAAACTTTACTCACATGGCATAAATGGCAACAAATTTTGTCACTTTGTCATTTTGTCGTCTGTACTAGGCAAGAAACTACAACCTGTAGTTCCGAAAACATGCCACAAGATCAAGCTTTGCAAGACCTGTTGCAACAAAGGCAAACTAATAATCCAGTGGATTTACACAATAATCTTGCTGGGCATATATTTTTAGCTAATACACAACCCCTGACTATGTCGTCAACTTTACTAAGAAAACAGTTAGAAGCAGGTAAAAGTGTTGAAGAATTGATCCCTTCGAGTATTTTAACTTATATTCATCAGCATAAGCTCTACCAGCCAAGTAACGATCTCTGTTAAACTAATCTATAATTATCCCCATAAATGTTACCCATAAGGAAAATCCTTGGACCACCAACAACTAAAAGCCTTCGCAGTAGAAAAAATCGAAGACCTAAAAGGTCGAGATATCATTGAGTTAGACGTATCAGGAAAATCATCTGTCACCGACACTCTTATTATTTGCTCTGGAAATTCAAAACGTCACGTTGTTTCAATTGCTGAAAATTTAGTCGTAGAAGCTAAAAAGTCTGATACAGCCCCACTTAGCATTGAAGGCAAAGAAGATGGTGATTGGGTATTAGTTGACCTTGGCGATGTAGTGGTACATGTCATGCAAGATGAAGCTAGAGATTTTTATCAACTGGAAAAACTCTGGGGTTAACTCAGTTCGTTTATTGTCATAGTGAAAATTCAAATCATTGCCGTTGGCATCAAGATGCCTGCTTGGGTTGAGCAGGGGTTTAATGAATATTGTCGGCGTTTCCCCAATGACATGCCACTATACTTGACAGAAATCCCTGCCGGTAAACGCGGTAAAAATGCAGACATCAAACGTATCCTACAAAAAGAAGGTGAATTAACCCTAGCTGCCATTCCTAAAGGTAATAGAATTGTCACCTTAGAGGTAACAGGTGCGCCTTGGGATACACCTAAATTAGCTAAAACCATGGAATCTTGGCAAATGGATGGCCGTGACGTAAGCCTGTTAATTGGCGGGCCAGAAGGTCTTGCTCCTGATTGTATAAAATATTCTGAACAAAAATGGTCTTTGTCTAGTCTAACCCTTCCGCACCCTTTGGTGCGTGTCATAGTGGCAGAAAGCCTTTATCGGGCATGGTCAATAAATAATAATCACCCCTACCACAGAGAATAGTTTTGCCATCACCTAGAATACTGATAAAAGATCATACTGCCGAAGCAAATTTGTTTGCTCGACGTGCTGTTATCGGTTTATTAAGTGTGTTTTTCATGATCGCTATGGTGTTAAGTAATTTATATTATTTACAAGTCACTAAGTACGAAGACTACCAAACCCGCTCTAATGGAAATAGAATAAAAGTATTACCTGTGGCGCCCAACCGTGGATTGATTTATGACAGAAACGGCGTTTTATTGGCTGAAAACCGACCAGTCTTCAGCCTACAAGTCGTGCCTGAAGAAATTACTGATCTTGAAAAAACTCTAAAAGAGCTGCAAAAGTTATTATCCCTAGATGCAGACGATATAGAAGATTTTCACAAAGACCGAAAACGTATCCGCCGTTTTAAACCTGTTACTTTACTCAATAGATTAAACCAACAAGAAGTCGCATTATTTTCTGCCAACCAGCATAAATTTCCAGGTGTATCAGTAGAAGCTCGATTAGCTCGTTATTATCCCTATAAAGCAGCTTTGACTCATGTATTAGGGTATGTGGCAAAAATTGATAAAAAAGATTTACAAAAATTAACTGAAGCAGGCTTTGAAGCAAACTATGCCGCCACCTATGACATAGGAAAACGCGGTATAGAGAAATATCATGAAGAACTGCTACATGGCTCGGTTGGTTATCAAGAAGTAGAAGTAAACAGCCAAGGTAGAATCATCCGTACTCTAAATTTTAGCCCGCCTACTCCAGGACAAGACATAGTGCTAAACATTGATGTTGAGTTACAGCTAGAAGCTGAAAAACAATTTGCCGGAAAGCGCGGTACAGTTGTCGCAATGGATCCCAATGATGGCGGAATTTTGGCCCTTTATAGTAGCCCAAGTTATGATCCCAATTTATTTGTACATGGTATCAGCAGCAAAAATTACAAAAAGCTCCTAGTATCTTCTCGTCCTTTATTTAATAGGGCGACACAAGGACAATACCCGCCAGCATCCACGGTGAAACCACTATTAGCTCTAGTCGGATTAGAAGAAAAAGTAATTACTCCTGAATCCCGTATCTACGATAATGGAAAATTTAATTTGAAAAATGTCACTCGAACCTGGCGAGACCATAATATATGGGGTCACGGCTGGGTTGATGTAACTAGAGCCATTGAAGTGTCTTGTGATATTTTCTTTTATGATATGGCTTATAAATTAGGCATAGACCGCATCAGCGAAGGCATGTATAAATTTGGTTTTGGTGATTATACAGGTATAGATTTGCATGAAGAAGCCGATGGATTTATGCCCAATCGAGGTTCTGTTCGTGCTCAATATAATCGGGCTTGGTATCATGGCGATACCATAAACCTAGGCATAGGACAGAGTTATTGGACGGTTACCCCAGTCCAGCAAGTCCAAGCCCTTTCTACTTTAGTAAACAAAGGGAAACGTATCATTCCACAAGTGATCAGAGGCAAAATGGTAGACAAAAAAATCATCCAACAACCGATAAAAGAACGTCGCCCCATTGATATAAAAAATGAATATAATTGGGATGTAGTGTTGGACGCTATGTATGGCACAGTCAACAGAAAAGGCTCTGCTCGTAAAGCATTTGTTGGTGCTCATTATATATCTGCAGGAAAAACGGGGACCGCACAATTAGTGACCATAGCTCAAGATGAAAAGTATGATGCATCAAAATTATCAAAAGAAAATCATGACAATGCTATGTATGTGGGATATGCCCCCTACGACAAACCTCAAATGACTATATCAATAGTTTTAGAAAATGCCGGGCATGGTGGAGCTGAAGCAGCCCCTATAGCACGAAAAATTATGGACAACTTTTTTAAAGACCAAACCTTTCCTGAACATGAAGTGATTGAATCTTTAGAGCAAAAATTGACAACTGAATCATCACGTTCTCCTACTGAGACATCTCATGCTTCGCACTAAACTCAATCCTAATTCCCGTTCATTTTTAAATAAAATTCACTGTGATGGCCCATTACTTTTAGGCTTAATTGTATTAATGGCTGTAGGCCTAGTTACCATCTACTCAGCCGGCGGGCAAGATATGCAACTCATTCAAAGACAAGTCATTAGACTTGCAGTTGCTATGGGCGTGATGTTGGCTATTGCACAAGTTCCAACACTTACCTATCAGAAGTTATCTATCTATTTTTACATTATCGGTGTGGCTATGTTGGTCGCTGTATTAGTTGTAGGAGTATCAAGTAAAGGTGCACAACGTTGGTTAGATTTAGTATTTTTCCGTTTTCAACCCTCCGAGATCATGAAGTTAGCCGTACCTATGATGGTGGCTTGGTATATAAGTAGATATAATTTACCGCCAAAACTTAGACATATATTAGCCGGATTCGGTTTGGTAATCGTACCGACCTTATTGATAGCTAAACAACCCGATTTAGGCACATCTTTATTGATTGCAAGTTCGGGTGTTTTTGCGTTGTTTTTAGCCGGCATGAGTTGGCGTTTTATTACATTTGTTGCAGTAGCAGCCTCTGCATTTACTCCGATTATGTGGATATTCTTAATGAAAGAATACCAAAAACAACGAGTATTAACTTTTCTCAACCCAGAGTCAGACCCTTTAGGGTCGGGATACCATATTATCCAATCACAAATTGCTATTGGTTCTGGAGGTTATCAAGGCAAAGGCTGGTTGCAAGGTACACAATCTCAATTGGAGTTTTTACCAGAAAGACACACAGATTTTATATTTGCAGTATTTAGTGAAGAGTTTGGTTTATGGGGAGTTTTAGCCCTGCTGTCTATTTATGCTTTTATTGTGATACGCGGAATGTTGATTTCGATTCGCGCTCAAGATGCTTTTAGTAAAATATTAGGTGGTAGTATCACTCTGACATTTTTTGTATACGTGTTTGTTAATATGGGGATGGTGTCAGGTATATTACCTGTTGTAGGCGTGCCATTACCCTTAGTCAGTTACGGCGGCACATCTATGGTGACACTGTTGGCAGGGTTTGGTATTTTAATGGCTATCAGCACGCAAAAACGTATTATGTCTCGAGAATAAACAATAACCATTATCACCGCCTAATTCGCTTTTTCTATTAAGGAAGTCCATGAAGTTTTTATCTCTTTTCAGCGTGATGTTTTTGTCATTGTCATTTTCACTTTCAGCAACGACAAATTCCCCCGCTGAATTACAAAAACAATTTATTGAAACTATGGTCGGCAAGCATAAATTTTCTCGTGAATTTGTAGAAACTACTTTAGCCAAATCTAACAAAAACAGTAAAGTTTTAGAGTCTATTGCCAAACCTTGGGAAGCAAAACCTTGGCATCAATATTATCCTATTTTTCTCACCGAAAAACGCTTAACAAAAGGCCTAGAGTTTTGGCAGCAACATAAAGAAAGTTTAGCAAAGGCTGAAAAAGAAATGGGCGTTCCGCCACAGATTATTTTAGCTATTATAGGTGTAGAAACCTTTTATGGTAGCTACACAGGCAACTACTCGGTATTAGATGCGTTAACGACACTTGGTTTTTATTACCCGCCCAGAGCGAAATTTTTTAGCAGTGAATTAGAGCAATTATTTTTACTCGCACAAGAAGAAAATTTTGATATCAGTCAATTAAAAGGTTCTTATGCTGGCGCTATGGGGTGGGGACAATTTATCTCATCAAGTTATCGCCATTACGCTGTGGACTTTGATGGCGACGGCGTACGTGATTTACTGAATAACCCTGTGGATGCCATTGGCAGTGTGGCCAACTATTTCAAACAACATGGTTGGAAGGCAGGACAAGATATTGCCTATAAAGCAGAAGTAAAAGGGAATCACTACAAAGATTACGTTAGAAAGTCTTTGAAATATCGAGACAATTGGGCTCAACTTAAAGCAGCAGGTGTAAGAGTTGCTGGGCAAAAAATATCAGATGACACCCGTGTTAAATTATTAGAATTCGAACAAAAAAATAGCAAAGAATATTGGCTTGGATTACGCAACTTTTATGTCATTACTCGATATAACCATAGCCCCCTTTATGCAATGGCCGTATTTCAGTTTAGTGAACAACTGAAACAGGCAATGGACAAAACAAACAATTAACAGTCATGCAACAGTTTAAATTATCTAACTTTATATTGTTACTGTGTTTAATTATGACGGCCTGTGCACCCAAGGGCCGTTACCATCAACACCAAGACTCTGCCCCGCAAGTTGTGCCACACAATGTCACAGTAGAAGATGCCGTTCCGCAATACGAACCTTATGCTCCAGCTAATTTAAGGCCTTACACTATCAGAGGAGTAAATTATCAACCTTTAACAACCGGGCTCGGTTTTACTGACAGTGGGCTGGCAAGTTGGTATGGAGAAAAATTTCATGGTCATTTAACTTCAAACGGTGAAATCTATGACATGTATAAAATGTCTGCCGCTCACAAAACTTTGCCTTTACCCTCTTTTGCTAGAATAACTAATCTAGACAACGGAAAACAAGTGGTGGTAAGAGTCAATGATAGAGGGCCATTTCATAGGGGTCGGATAGTCGACCTATCCTATGCGGCAGCACTTAAACTTGATGTGCTGGTCACGGGTACTGCCAATGTAAAACTCGATGTTGTGCACGTATCTGAAACAGGTGAAATTACGGTAGGTAGACAAAAACAAGTCATTCCAATGCTATCTGACAAGCCGGCTTACATTCAAGTCGTTGCACTAAAAGATAAAACCCGGTTAAACCAAATAGGTAAAAGTTTACAAACACATTACCAACTTCCCTACCGAACAATTTTTGCCAATAACATACATAAATTACAGTTAGGGCCTATTCCCACATCAGTCAATATTCCTGACTTAATCAATAAACTTAAAAAACACAATTATCCAAATGCATACCCAATATATATTCAGTAATGGTTATCGCTAAATTTATAATAAGATTTTGATACAAATAATATTATTCCGAGTCTAATTATTTTTGGTTGGTAGGCAGTAATTCAAAGCTCAAAGTGCTATATTGTCTGACAGAATTTAGTAGCGAACAGCTACACATCACCCTTAATTTTAAAGATTTTTTCAAAACGGTAGTTTAATGGTTAACCCAAAAAAATATTTCAGTGCATTTTTAAGTGGCATGACACTCTGTGTTTGTGTTTTTTCGACTTCGGCAGCTGTTGTCATTCCCCCTGCTCCTAGCGTTTCAGCTAAAGGTTTTGTGTTATTGGATTACCAAACAGGTAATGTGATTGCAGAACAAAATGCTGATATTCAGATTCCTCCTGCTAGCTTGACTAAAATGATGACAAGCTATGTCATCGGCCAAGAAATTGCGAATGGTAATATTAAAGAAACAGATCTTGTGACCATTTCTGAAAATGCTTGGAGTAAAAACTTTCCAGACTCATCAAAAATGTTTATAGAAGTTGGCAAACAAGTTTCTGTAGCTGATTTAAATCGCGGCATTATTATCCAATCGGGTAACGATGCATGTGTTGCTATGGCTGAACATATAGCCGGCAGTGAAGAAGCATTTGCTAGTATGATGAATATGCATGCACAAAAATTAGGTATGACTTCCACTCACTTTGTGAATAGCCACGGGTTACATGACGCAGATCACTATACAACACCAAGAGACATGGCTTTACTTGCAGCAGCATTAGTTAAAGATGTGCCCTCTGAATATGCTATTTATGCCGAAAAAGAATTTACCTTTAACAATATCAAACAATATAATCGCAATGGTTTGTTATGGGATAAAAGCCTGAATGTTGATGGTATTAAAACAGGCCACACTTCAGACGCAGGTTATAGTTTAATCACTTCTGCGACCCAAGGTGATATGCGTTTAATTTCAGTGGTCATGGGAACTGATAGTGAACGGGCTCGTAAAACTGAAAATAAAAAATTACTTAAATATGGTTTCCGCTTTTATGAAACCATCACCCCTTACAAAGCTGGTGATAGTTTTGTATCCCATCGCATATTCATGGGTGACAAAGACACAGTTGAGCTAGGGATTTTGCAAGATACCCCCATTAACATTCCAAGAGGTATGAGTAAAAAGTTAGAAGCTAACTTTAAACTAGATAAAAACCTTGAAGCCCCAATCGCTAAAGGTGAAGTTGTAGGGAAATTATTCTTACAAATTGAAGGCGAAGATATTGCGCAATATCCTCTTGTTGCTTTACAAGAAGTAAAAGAAGGTGGATTTATTGATCGCATGACAGATTTTGTAAAATTAAAGCTTGGTTTTGATAACTAAGCATAATTAGGTACTGTAAAAAGAAATGAAAACACATTTTGACGAATTACTTGAGTTCCCTTGTCACCAAACATTTAAGGTGATGGGGGTTGCCCACGACAACTTAGTTGATGAGGTTGTATCCTGTTTACAACTTCATTCTCCTGGTGACTATTCGCCTAGGGTTAAACCCAGTTCTAAAGGTAATTATCATTCATTATCAGTCAGTGTCAGAGTGACCAGCAAAGAGCATATGGAAACAATTTATACTGAAGTGGCTAAGTTGGAATTGGTTCGAGTTGTACTCTAACCCCTCCACCGCTGATAATAAGTAATACACTTTGAAAAAATCAAATACTTCCTCTGCAACCATTATTCGCCAATTAGGTTCTCAACCCTATCAACCTATTTGGCAAGCAATGCAAGACTTTACCAACCAACGTGATCAGCAAACCGCTGATGAAATATGGTTAGTTGAACATGAAGCGGTATTTACTCAAGGGCAAGCCGGCAAAGCAGAACATGTGTTAATGCCAGGCAATATTCCTGTTGTACAAGTTGACCGTGGAGGCCAAGTCACGTTTCACGGCCCTGGTCAACAAATGGTATATGTATTACTTAATTTAAAACGTTACAAGTTAGGAGTACGTGATTTAGTTACGGCTCTAGAAAAATGTATTGTAGCAACCCTCAAGGACTACAATATCTACGCTTATCCTAAAGCCGATGCACCAGGTGTGTATGTGAACGACAAAAAAGTCTGTTCAATCGGTTTACGGATACGTAAAGGTTGTTCATTTCATGGTTTAGCATTAAATGTGAACATGGACTTAGAGCCATTTCAACGTATTAACCCATGCGGTTATGCCGGATTAGAAATGGTAGATTGTGCAACCTTAGGTGGTCCAAACACACTAGCTGAAGCCAGTGGTAAATTAATCGAGTATTTGTGCGCCTTAATAGGTGTCACCCAAACAGAATTTAGAGAAGGCTTTAATGACTAATCAACGTACTCAAGCTGGCGTTAAACTTAGGGATGATGAAAAAGTAAAACATATCCCTATTACTATTATCCCCACCGAAAAGGCTGAAATGTTACGTAAGCCTGAGTGGATAAAAATTCGCTTACCTCGTACCACGGATCGTATTGACCATATTAAACAAACATTGCGTAAGAACAATTTACACTCAGTTTGTGAAGAAGCCAGTTGCCCTAATCTAGCCGAATGTTTTAATCATGGTACTGCCACCTTTATGATTTTAGGTGACATTTGCACCAGACGTTGTCCATTCTGTGATGTTGCCCATGGTAAGCCTCTTCCTCCAAGCGCCGAAGAGCCTGAAAAACTAGGTAAAACCATTGCTGAAATGAAGCTTAAATATGTAGTGATCACCTCAGTAGATCGTGATGATTTACGTGATGGCGGCGCACAACATTTTGTCGATTGCATCAGTGCTATTCGTGAACATAGTCCAGCCACTAAAATAGAAGTATTAGTACCAGATTTTAGAGGGCGTATGGACAGAGCGTTAGAAATACTGAAACAAAGTCCACCCGATGTATTCAATCATAATTTAGAGACCATACCTAGCTTATATCGCGAATGTCGTCCTGGAGCTAATTACCAGTGGTCATTAGATTTATTGAAAAAATTCAAACAACAACATCCCGACATCCCCACTAAATCTGGCTTAATGATGGGCATGGGTGAAAACAAAGAAGAGATTACTGAAGTACTAAAAGACTTACGCGCTCATGACGTAGAAATGTTAACACTAGGCCAATATTTACAGCCGAGTAAGCATCACTACCCACTAAAACGTTATGTACACCCTGATGAGTTTAATGAGCTTGAAGTGGTAGCCAAAGAGTTAGGCTTTTCTCATGCGGCTTGCGGCCCTATGGTGCGCTCTAGCTACCATGCAGACAAACAAGCTGCCGGTGAAGAGGTAGGAAAGTTTACACCTTAGGCGACTAACTATCTAAGTCCATCACACACAAATAAAAATGCCCAGCCATTGCTGGGCATTTTTTATTACTCAAACACAGACCAATCTCTGAAATATAACTATTAGCTGAATAAATCAGCAGCTAAATAATCACTTAACCCACTGCAATTTACTAGTTCCAAATAGATAGGTGTAATGCCAATTCCATTTAATATTAAACAAAACATGAATGCATCAGTGAATCAAGCACCAATAAAATAATAATTATTATAATATTTAATACCAAGTATTCTTTATTTAGTAATAGCCAATAATTTTGACTTCAACAGGATAAAGTAACAGAAAAAGCAACTTAATAACCTTTCGTTAACCCAATGAGATTTGCAATCATAACCAATATTCACCGGGTTAATTAGTTATAAGTTGGTAATTTGTACGGTTAATAATCTAATAGAAGACTCTCTTAATCATGACTAATTTCTCTGTCCATACAATAAAATTACCTTTGAATTTGCTATTAATTTCAATTTTTTCATCTTGTAGTGATGGCGTAAAATCTACTACTGACTCCTCTACTCAAGTCGAAGTCGAAATTAAAAAACCAATACCAGAGCCTGTTGCACTAGAAAACATGCCTCCTTTATATCAACCAGACGAAAATAAGGTACTCGTTTTTGTCGGTCAAGATAACCAAACTGTTGGAGGAAATGGCAGACACAATGATGGATATGTTGATATTGCTGAATTAGGAACACCTGCTGGAATTACTACTTATTTGGGGCTGTCTTATGACTGTGCTTCAGGTTTACCCGGAGTAAACAGTGAAACCTCTTGGGGGGCAGGGCCAATTAACATGAGTGAATATGTATTATCACATCAATTTGACCAAGCTATCATTCACCTATCCCTTGATATGGCATCTAATAACTCGGAATTTGATGTGGCCGCTGGCCACAAAGATGCCTGCATTGACGAAATCGCCAACTTTATCAGGACGCATAACGACCACTTTTTTTTAGTGCGTATAGGCTATGAATTTGATGGCCAACATAACACTTATGACGCCAAAGCTTTTAAACAAGCTTTCAGAAGAATAGTAGACAAGTTTACAGAACTAGAACTCACTAATTTTAATACAGTCATGACATCTATAACAATGGATTCAACAAACCAATCTTGGCAAGATTACTGGCCAGGCGATGAATATGTTCACTGGGTGGGATACTCTTACTTTGGTGGCAAGGTGACTAGTTCAGCGACTACCCTTACTTTTTCACGAGCTAAAAATAAACCTGTATTTATTGCCGAAACCGCCCCAAGAGGCGCCATGCTAGATCAATTAACCGAGATAGAAAGTGAAGCTCTATGGAATAGTTATTTTTCTCGTCTATTCAAGCATATAGAACAAAATGGCGATGTAATAAAAGCCCTGTCATATATTAATACTGATTGGGATTCCCAACCACTTTGGGCTGGTCAAGGTTGGGGCAATAGCCGTCTCCAATCAAATATTACAATAAAAAACAAATGGATAAGTAAAATGACTGAAGCTAGGTATATTCATTCACCATCTTTAGCGAATACCACACTGGGTTATGCGCCTTAAACATCATTAATGACATAACAAGATACAGACTTTTATAAAGTCTGTATTTCAAGTTTTGCTTAGGTCTCAGACTAATTATTTCTTCTTCTATTGGTAATAGGCCGTGATTTGTAAACTTAACGAATCTATTTAAAGCATAAAAATGGCCAGTGAATACTGGCCATTTTTATTTTATAGCTGATTGAAAAGGCTAGATTTATAAAGTTTTTATTTGGATAAACATCTGATTAATCATGGGCTGCGCTAATTGTTCTACATCAGGACGATTAAAGTACCCCCGTAAACCGGTAAATTGCACCTGAAAAAAGCGCGCATATTCCAGCCCGGTAACATTACTATTTAACTCCCCATTGTTTATTGCTTGCTCAAACAACTGTGTTAAATAGGTTTCAAATTGGGCTGCTAAATCTAAACTCAACTCGCATAAGGTTGAATCCTTTTCTGCAAATTCACTATTTGCTTTAACCAACATACAAATAGCACTTGGACTGCAATCTTTTGTTTTAATGATTACGTTTTCTACAAACGCACGTAATCCCCCAAGTACGGTATCGGCGCTTGATAAAAACCCCTCTATTTGGTTTTTTATTTGTACTGTGTAATCTTTCAGTGATTCGCTATATAGCCCTTCTTTGGAACCGAATGCAGAGTAAATACTGCCGGGACGCATATTAATAGCTTCTTGTAAGTCACGGGTTGATGTTGCATGAAAACCCTTTTGCCAAAATAACTGGCAAGCAACGCGAATGACATTCTCGCGTTCAAATTTAACCTTATTAGCCATATCATTCTCAATCAATTTGAACATTCGCTCAATTTTAACTTGAACAGTCGCTCAAAATCAAATAATATGTGTTTCAACGTTACTTAGACCTAATTATTTATCGGAGTTAAACATGACTGAATTTACTTTATACACAGCAGAAAACGCACCTGAAGAAGCAAAACCTTTAATCGCTGATTCAGTAGCTGCATTTGGTATGCTACCTAACCTACACGCAGTAATGGCTGAAGCACCAACATTACTAAAAGGTTACCAAGTACTGCATGATTTATTTCAAAAAACATCATTTGATGCAGAAGAACTAACAGTAGTATGGCAATCAATTAACGTTGAACATAACTGTCACTACTGTGTACCAGCACATAGCGCAATTGCAGCTTCAATGAAGGTTGACCAAGCTATTGTTGATGCATTGGTAAACAAAACCCCTCTTGCAAACCCTAAATTAGAAGTGCTTCGTGAAACTACATTGGCAATGACACGTCAACGTGGTGTGATTAGTGATGAACAAATTGAAAAATTCTTTGCAGCAGGTTACGGCAAGCAACAACTACTTGAAATTATTGTAGGCCTATCTCAAAAAGTAATGAGTAACTACACTAACCACCTTGCTGATACGCCTGTAGATGCACCATTTAAAAAATTCATAAAATAAATACGATTTAAAATTAAAAAAGGCAGCTAAGGCTGCCTTTTGTGTTTATATAAGATAGTGATAATGCAAATGTAGAGTTTGTTGTATAAAACTTTCTGTAGTGAAGCAACAGGATTTTAGTTAACCTGAACTCGGGATAATGTGTGGCGTTTAAAATTAAATTTATACACTTATAGAGCCCCATAGTTATATTCGATTTAAAGCTTACTCGATGACAGAATTATTCGCGTATAGCAAGGCGGATTGTCGTACGTAATAACGTGTTATTGCTAGACACTCCGACTCGGCTAAGCAATCCAACGCAGCTAGGCACAAAAAGAGCGTTATCGAGAGGTTCGGCTTATCCAGTATTCATGTTATTTAATCAGGCGGCCAAGGTAAGACAGTAATGGTAACCTAGATAGTTCAGCTTCTATGCTTACTTATATGACACCTTAGCTTTATTTTTTAACTTATCTAGGTAAACAGGATATAAATTATAGGTAGGATAAAACTCAGTGTTAAATGCTTTCCAAGCCGTTCTTTCTATCGCCAGATTCACTTGGTTAAGTTTATGTGCAGGCACTTCTAACGTAACCACTTGTCCAATTCCCATCATGACATACCAACTAACAACAGAAACGCCTTTAGGTGGAAATGCATCAAAAAAACCCTGCTCCATTAAATTTTCTTGGATCTCATCTAAAACTTTAGTTTGATCATGTTTTAAAAATACTGTTAAAAGAATTGAATCTTTAGGCTGTGTATCAAATTCTGGCTCAGCGAGAGAAGTAAAACTGGTTAAAAAAAGTATAAAAAACATTAATGATTTTCTCATGATTTTCCTTTTTAAACATGGGGTATAACAAGAGTATAAATTACCCCGGTTTTCATTTATGCAAAAAACACAAAAAAACAATTGGCATCAATAATTTCGTTATTCTAAGGAAATAATTGACTTAGATCAGTGACAAATTCTCAATAAATAATTGTTTTAACTAACCTGAGTTCTGGATAAGAAGTATTGTCTAATCTGAATTTATCATTACAATTCAATAAATTAATAATATTCACCCAAATCACCTCACCGGGATGCTTACTCGGTGACGAAATTTTTCGTGTATAGTGTCGTACGTAATAACGTGTTATTGCTAGACACTGCGACTCGGCTAAGCAATCCAACGCCTCTAGGCACAAAAAGAGCATTATCGAGAGGTTCGGCTTATCCAGTATTCAGGTTAAATAGAATTACAGCTAGCATTTGGCAGATAAACGCAGATTCGAGCGACGAGTAAAAATAACAGCAAAGAGCTAAAAACCATACATCTCCATGGTTTAAGGCTTTTAACTTTTCGGCTAAAAGCCGCATTTTTAAGCTCTGTGCTACTCCGTGACAATGTTTTTTGCTTTTAAAATCGAGGCTCAAATCTCGCGGCTAGGCACTGCTTTTAAAAGAATGAATTCCGGCTAAAAAGCACACCGGAATGACGAAATTTGAGGCCAGATCACAGCTTAAACTATCTCCGCCCCCTATTTACTTGCTACTGCTCTTAAACTGCTTAGCCTGCTACATTCTGTTTTGTTGCTTTTCTCTGTATAGTGGAGCCTCTGTGGTTTAAGGCTTTTGGCTTTTCGTCGCAGCCGCACCTATAACTCTATGTATCTGTGACAATATTTTTGCTTTACCTTCAATCTATTTACTAACTTCTATTTACTGCTTTCAAACTGCTTCATTCTGCTAAGTCTGCCCCACTCTGCCTTATTCTACTTTTATCCCTAACCTTCACACTTCGGCCTTTGGATCAAAGGCGTCTTGTAATCCGTCTCCTAAAAAATTAAAAGAGATAACTGTCACAAAAATTAGCAGCCCAGGATACACAGCCAACATAGGTGCATCCCAGATTAACTCTTGTGCGTTAGTGAGCATGTTACCCCAGCTGGGCATAGGGGGTTGAATTCCCAGCCCCAAGAAGCTTAATACCGACTCCAGCAATATGACATTACCTACTGATAGAGTCACCGCCACAATAATTGGAGAAATCAGGTTGGGGAATATGTGTTTGAACATAATTCGCATGTGACTGGCACCCACTCCTTCTGCTGCCATCACAAATTCACGCTCCTTCAGACTCAAGGTCGCACCACGGACTAACCTAGCTACAGTAGTCCAACCTACCAAAGCAACAATGACGATAATGCGGTAGAAACTGACCATATCTGAACTGGCTATCTCTTCAGAAAAACCTAACTTTCTTAAATCAATTGCCGCCAAAACGATAAGTAATGGTAGTAAAGGCAGCGCAATAACACTGTCGGTGAAACGCATTAATAGCGCATCGAGTCGGCCACCAAAATAACCGGCAAATAGGCCAATCACAGTCCCTACCGTGGCAGCTGCTATAGCCGCAATCAACCCGATAAACAGGGAGATACGACCACCATACATGAGTCGAACCATTACATCTCGGCCCAATTCATCGGTACCCAATAAATGTTCTTCAGAAGGAGCTGCCTTTTGATTGAAGAGATCAACCTGATTACCATCCACTCCCATCATCTGTGCAAATAGAGGGGCAAAAATAACGATAACTATCATCAAAACCAATAAGGCAAAACTAGCCATGGCTAATTTATGCCGTTTGAAACGTCCCATGGCTAATACAAAAGGAGAGTTACTACGCACGATTAAGGCAGCCATTATTGGTTTCCTCCAATCACAATACGAGGATCCAACCAGGCATAACAAATATCTGCAAGTAGGTTTCCTGCCAATGTAATGGCAGTGGCAAATAATAAGGCCACCAGTGCCAAATTAAAATCATTGCCCATTACTGCATCAAAAATCAGCTTACCCATACCTGGCCAAGAATAAATAGTTTCTGTTACCAAAGCCCCTGAAAATAAATAACCGAAGTCTAAAGCCAAAATAGTCACTACAGGGATCATTCCATTGCGCAAGCCATGTCGCCATATAATACGACTACTACTTGCACCTTTAGCTTTGGCCGTACGAATGTAATCTTGACGCAGCACCTCTATCATAGACGAACGAACATAACGAGAATAACTACCAATACTCACAATAGTCAGGGTTATGGCAGGTAACACTATGTAGCGAAGACTTTCAAGAAACCCGGCACCATCAGGAGCAATTCCCCCAGCAGGCAACCAACCTAGGGTGACAGAAAATAACATTATCAACATCAAAGCCAACCAAAAAGAAGGAATTGAAATGCCGGCAAAGGCAAATATATTAACGCCGTAATCGGTTGCAGAGCGTGGTTTAGATGCCGCAATAGTCCCCAGTGGGATCGCAATCACTACCGCCATAAAAAAAGCGCTGCCTAATAAAAGCAATGAATTTTTCATGGCAGGAAACAATACGTCTAAAACCGGCTGACCAAACAAACGAGAATAGCCTAAATCCCCCGATAAGGCGGTAGTCAACCAATTCCAATACCGCTCATGAATAGGCAAGTCTAGTCCGTAAAGAGTCCGTAAACGGGCGGCATCAGCAGCAGTCA
Source organism: Paraglaciecola sp. L3A3 (assembly GCF_009796765.1). NCBI lineage: Bacteria > Pseudomonadati > Pseudomonadota > Gammaproteobacteria > Alteromonadales > Alteromonadaceae > Paraglaciecola > Paraglaciecola sp. L3A3. The sequence continues at coordinate 2,026,443 of NZ_CP047023.1, read as the reverse complement.
TTTTCGGATCGGCACTGATCATCAAGTCGATAGGGTCGCCAGGCATTAAACCAATCAAGGCATAAATGACAAAAGACATCACAGCCAACACCACTAAAGATTGTAAAATTCGCATCAGTAAAAATTGTTTCATATCAATTCGTCCTTTAAATGACACGCCACTTGATGAGCTTCACCCATTCGACTCGCCTCAAGTATCGGAACTTGTTGACGACAAATGTCAGTGGCGTGGGCACAGCGAGGATGAAAGGGACAACCCGCAGGCGGATCGATTGGACTAGGGGGATCTCCCTGCAAAATTTTGCCAATCTTACTTTTATTAGGTGTCACTGTGGGCATTGAGCTTAATAAAGCCCGAGTGTAGGGGTGTACCGCATCTTTAAATAAACAATCTCGTGAAGCTATTTCAACAATACGGCCTAAATACATCACGGCAATACGATCCGCTAAATGATGAACCACCGCTAAATCATGACTGATAAACAAATAGGTCAGATTGAATTTCTCACGTAAATCTTTCATCAGATTCAAAATCTGACTTTGTACAGACACATCAAGGGCAGATACCGGCTCATCGGCAACAATAAAAGCAGGATTTAACGCAAGGGCTCTGGCGATAGTAATACGCTGGCGCTGGCCACCGCTGAATTCATGGGGGTATTTACTCAGATCTTCACGGGGCAGTCCGCATGCTTCTAGTAAGTCACCGGCTCGTGTGCGATTTTCATCTGCGGTGCCTTTAGCAAAAATTTTCAGCGGCTCGGTTAAAATACCTTCAACTGTATGTCTTGGATTCAATGAAGACATAGGATCTTGAAATATCATTTGCACGTGTTGGCGCAAGGGTTTGATTTGTTTGCGCTTAAGGCCAACCACGTTTTGACCATTGATAGTAAATTCACCAGCAGTTGGGGTGTGAAATAAAGAAAGCATTCTACCTAGAGTGGTTTTTCCGCAACCACTTTCGCCCACTAATGCCAAAGTTTCACCCCGCTCTATCTGCAAGGAGACATCGGTAACCGCTTTGACTTTTTTCTGCTCCCAGCCTTTATTAGTGGCGACTTTTGTGTTGAAGGTTTTAGCTAAGTGTGAAATAGAGACAATGATGTCTTTAGATTGATTATTAGTCATCTGCTGCTCCACTATAATCCGTCAGTTTATGACAAGCACTTTGGTGGCTAGGACTGATGATGACTGATTCAGGTCGTACCCGAGCACATAAATCTTTGGCCTCACTGCATCTTGGTTTAAAACAACATCCATCAGGCCGTTGGTTGGGTGGCGGTACCCGACCTTCTATCGCCGGTAATCGATCAACGGTGACATCCACTCTTGGCGTAGTATTTAATAGTGCGCTGGTGTAAGGGTGTTTGGCGTTTAATAACACATCGGCAGCAGAGCCTTGCTCTATCATACGACCGGCATACATCACTGCAATGTCATCGGCCATTCGTGAAACCACACCAAAATCGTGACTAATAAACAAAATTGCGGTGTCGAACTTGTCTTGTAAGTCATGCATTAAATCCAAGATCTGCGCCTGAATAGTCACATCAAGAGCGGTTGTGGGTTCATCAGCAATTAAGATCTCTGGTTCACAGGCCAAGGCCATAGCTATCATTACCCGTTGACGCATACCGCCCGACAATTGATGAGGAAAATTACTAGCACGAGATGTTGGATCGGGAATACCCACAGACGCCAATATATCAATGCTCTTTTGCCAAGCCTGTGCTTTACTCATGCCCTTATGTAATATCAATGACTCTGATACTTGAGCTCCTATAGTAAAAACAGGATTCAGCGCTGTCATTGGCTCCTGGAAAATCATAGATATATGGTGACCACGCAAAGCCTGCATTTGAGTCTGACTTAAACTAGCCAGATCCCGTCCTTGAAACTCAATGGAGCCCGACAATATTTTGCCAAAAGGGGGTAACAATTGCAGCAAAGCAAAGGCAGTTAAGGATTTTCCGCAACCACTCTCCCCCACTAAAGCCAAGGTTTTGCCTTTTTCTAAATTAAAAGACACATCTTCTACTACTTTGACTAATCCATCACCAGAGTCAAAACCAATACTCAGATTTTTTACCGATAACAGCGGAGATTTATCACCACTCATTATTGCCCACTACCATCTTCTTTATGCCAATATTCAGCGTGATCACTAGAGGGGTTTAAATGGCCTGTAGGACGCAATCCCTTCAACCACTTAGGCAAAATAAAAGAGTTCGCGCGGTAATACAAAGGCATAACCGGGATTTCTTCCGTATAAATTTGTTGCATTTTTTCCCAAAGTGGCAAGCGTTTATCAGCATCAAGTTCCGTTTCTATGGCCTCAAGAACCTGATCCAACTCTGGTAGACTAATGGTGGTGTAATTCTGACCTGCGTAGTTATTTTCAGCTGTGGGGATTTCTGATGAGTGCAAGGTTGAACGTGGTACATTTTCCGGTGAAGAAATCCAAGCATACATTGCCATGGCACTAAATTTTCGTTCACGAGTCGTTTGCCCAAAAAACACACGAGCTTGCTCGTTACGAATACGCAAATCTACACCCACTTGTTTCAACTGACTTTGTAATACCTGTTCAACTTTTTCACGGGTTTTGTTGCCAGCTGTAGACATGATCTCCAAACGTAGTGGCTCACCCGCCTCATTGTGGCGAATACCGTCCTTCATCACACTCCAACCTGCAGCATCATAAAGTGCCGCGGCCTTTGCCAAATCTAAGGAATAAATTTTAACGTTACTGGAAGCCACTCGGTCAAGAGAGCTGATATTTGAATGGGCGACTGGCTGGCGACCTTGAAATAAAAGTTCGCTGATCATTTGACGGTCAATACTATACATCAAGGCTTGACGAACGCTCTTGTCTTTCAAAATCGGGTTTTCTAAGTTGAGGTCAATATGCTCATAGAACAGACCAGGTTTATAGATAATATTGTATTTATCACCATGGCGTTTTTCAAAGGCCAACGCTTGATCTAAAGTCACACCTAACTCACCTGCTACCATATCTATGGTGCCCGAACGTAGATTCGCTTCCATAGCCGAAGTATTCAGAATGGCGCGCACAATAATGCGGTCAAAGTATGGCGTTTTACCATACCAGTGAGGGTTACGTTCCATAGTAATTGAGCTGCCCTGCTGACTATCTGTAATGATATAAGGGCCCCACCACAATCCGGGCAAAGTGGTATTGGCATTATAGTTAGTGCGGTGACGATACTCGTAAGCTTCTTCAGCAAATAGTTCGCCTTCAAGGTGTTTAGGCAGTGGATAAAGATCACCAAGTTGGTTGTAATCAAAGGTGACTTTATTAAGGTGCAAGGTAAATTTTCTTTGGTCGATGATATCCAGTTGATAACCCCGAGTATACATCTCTAAATTATTGGCACCTGTTTGTGAGTTTTGACCCACTTCCCAAGCAAAAGCAATATCGGCAGTAGTCAATGACGTACCATCCCCCCAAGTCACCCCAGCAGGAAGCTCATAAGTAACCGCAATACCAGGCTTTCCATCAGGTGTTTTTTCTAGTACAGCTAAACCATTTTCAAAAGTGGGTAAGGTCACACACAAACCACACACTAAATTCCAGTCTGCATCGAAGTAAGTCATTGAACGAGCCAAGAAACCACGAACATAAGACTTAGCCATCATAGATTCAATATTAGGGTGCATGGTTGAAGGATATTGAGACATGCCTATTGTCAATGTTTTAGGGGCGCTTGAATCAGCTGTGTCCTGAGTTTGTTCACTCGTAGAATTCGAGTCGCTGCCACCACCGCAAGCTGTCAGAGCAAACATAGCCGTTATAAAAAGAGGAATTGCCAAAAGAGTCTTCATGTGTGTTTTTCCTTGAATTTTGTTGGACGCGCATTTCACTAGTGCAGCTATATTCATTATCCGCAAGTTCCCCTTTTTATTAAAAATATTTTGATTAGAGTTTACTTCGTGCCCTATAGGTAATCAATCTCAGGCGATTATAAATTAAGCATTGTGCATGCCATATAATTTTGAATTGAAGGTCAAAATATATATTGCCTTATATTTTATAAATTGACATCACTTTTGTCCCTTTGATAAATGGGAAAAATATTAAAAAGTAAATCAGAAATTCAGTTAATGGTAAACAAAAAGCCCAGTCATAAACTGGGCTTGCTTTTTTAGTTACTATTACTTTTTATTCACTTAAATGAATAGAGTCTTATTTCAACAAAGCCAATATTTCTGCAGTTTTTTCTTGCATCAAAGCGATATCACCTTTGGACTCTACGTTTAAACGAACCACAGGCTCTGTGTTTGATTTACGTAAATTAAAGCGCCACTTATCAAATTCTAAACCAATACCGTCTGTGTAATCGACAACAGTCGCTGCTGGCTCATATTTGTCTAGGATGGCTTTAATTGAAGCATCTGGATCAGCTAATGTGCTGTTGATTTCACCTGAAGATGGAAATGCTGCAATACGTTCTTTCACTAAATGTGATAAATCTTTATTAGTGGTACACAATAATTCAGCCACCAATAACCAAGGGATCATACCTGAATCACAATAGGCAAAATCACGGAAGTAATGGTGAGCACTCATTTCGCCACCATAAACAGCATCGTCAGCTCGCATCCGTTCTTTGATAAAAGCATGACCTGTTTTACTCTTAATCGGTACACCACCAGCAGAAGTCACTATGTCTTCTGTGTTCCAATACACTCTAGGATCATAAATAATCTTCGAGCCTGGATCTTTATCTAAGAAGGCTTTGGCCAACAAACCTACAATATAATAACCTTCAACAAATTCACCGGTTTCATCAAATAAGAAACAACGATCAAAGTCTCCGTCCCAAGCAATGCCCATATTCGCTTTATGCTCAATTACCGCATTAGCAGTATCGGCTCTGCTTTCAGGCAACAGCGGGTTAGGAATACCATTAGGAAAACTGCCATCAGGGGTATGATGAATTTTAATAAATTCAATCGGTACATTGTTACTTTTAAGTGCCGACTCGATTGCATCTAAAGCACTACCCGCTGCACCATTACCGGCATTCACCACTAATTTTAACGGTTTAAAATTAGCTAAATCCACATAAGACAACATATGCTCGACATAGGCTTGCATATTATTGATTTTTTTATACGCACCACTCGCTTGTAATTTATCAACACTGACCGAAGACTGGCCTTGGATAAACTCTTCAGTAGACACTATGCGATCAGCATAATGGTCTAAACGAGTTTGTACCAAATCAGCAGCATAGGTTTCAGCTAAGTCACGTATAGCAAACAAGCCAGTATCGCCACTCACTGGTTTAGAATCAGTTTTTACTAATTTCATACCGTTGTAATCAATGGGGTTATGGCTAGCGGTCACTTCGATACCGCCATCAACCGCTAAAAACTTAGTGGCAAAATATATTTCTTCTGTGCCTGTCATACCTAAGTCAGTGACACTGGCTCCGCCATCAATTAAACCGGCACTTAATGCCAATTTAAGCGGTTCAGAAGTTAATCTTACATCACCACCTACAACAACAGTTTTAGCCTGCATATGTTCAGAAAAAGCTCTACCAACACGATAGGCTAAAGCTTCATCTAGTTGTTCAACTAATTTTCCGCGAATGTCATAGGCTTTAAAACATGTAATTTTCATAAATTTTTTCTTACCCTAGTTTAACTATTTACTTAACCTCAGTTCAGACTACTTAGACTCAACACGTCCATATCGGTCTGAAAATCTAACTATGTCATCTTCACCTAAGTAAGTACCAGATTGTACTTCGATCAACTCTAGTGGAATTTTACCTGGGTTTTCAAGGGCATGAATAACACCTATTGGAATATAGGTAGACTGGTTTTCAGATAATAATAAGGTTTCTTCACCATTAGTCACTTTGGCCGTTCCTGCTACCACAATCCAATGTTCTGCTCTGTGATGATGCATTTGCACCGAAAGCTTTTCACCCGGTTTAACCGTGATACGTTTAACTTGGAAACGTTCGCCATTGTCGATTGAATCATAGCTGCCCCAAGGTCTAAACACTTCACGATGGAATTCCCATTCAGGGCGATGTTCGGCTTTCAGTTTATTGACCACATTTTTAATATCTTGCACTTTATCTTTGTGAGCAACCAAAACCGCATCTTTAGTTTCTACGACTACTACGTCGTCTAAGCCCACTACTGAAATCAATCGTTGCTCAGAATTAATATAACTATTGTTTACTCCATCTAATATGGCATCACCAATAATCACATTATTGTTTTCATCTTTTTGTTTCGCTGTTTCCCATAAAGAAGACCAGCTTCCTACGTCGCTCCAACCTGCATCAAGCGGAACCACGCAAGCCGCATCGGTTTTTTCCATCACTGCATAATCGATAGAATCATCAGGACAATTCACAAACGTGTCAGCATCAACCCTAACAAACTCTAAATCTTTAGACTCTGTGGCAATGGCTTTTTTACAGATCGCCAACATTTCGGGGTTATATTTTTCTAACTCTTGTAAATATCGGCTAGCTTTAAACATAAACATGCCGCTATTCCAGTAGTATTCACCAGAATCCACATAGGTTTGCGCAGTATTCAAATCAGGTTTTTCAACAAAACTTGCTACATCAAAGCCAACTTCTGTCGCGGCAACTTTTTCGCCTCGTTTAATGTAACCATAACCTGTGTGTGCAGAGTCTGGCACTATACCAAAAGTCACTAATTTACCTTGGTTAGCTAATACTTCTGCTTGAGCAATTGCTTTATGAAATGCTGGTGCATCACTAATTAAATGATCGGCAGCTAAAATAAGTAAAGTGGGATCGTCACCGCCAAGGGAAGCATGTAACGCAGCGAGGGCGATAGCTGGTGCAGTATTTCGGCCCATAGGTTCAAGCAAAATTCCACCGTGAGCTACGTCTTGTTGGCGTAATTGTTCTGCCACCAAAAATCTATGCGCATCGTTACAAATCACTATGGGGTTTTCTGCTTCAGTTCCATTTAGCCGTGCGATGGTGTCTTGCAACATAGTTAAGTCACAAGTTAAACGTAAAAACTGTTTAGGTAATGCGGCTCTAGATTTAGGCCATAATCGACTACCACTTCCACCAGCTAAAACTACAGGCTTCATATTACTTTCCTTTTTAATTTTTAAGTTCTACAAGGCTTAAATACAGCCCTCAAAATATCTGGGAGGAATAGTATTAAAGCTCAATTAGTTAATCAACAAACTAAAGTCAATAAGCGCATTTAAATGGCATAATTCACTCATTATCTTTGATTTAGCAAAAATACCGCGGCAAATTTAGAAAAAAGATAAAGCACTGATATAATGTCGCAAATTTTTTTAAGCTGTAATTTAATATGAGCCAAGAAAAACAAAGGTTTGGTGGCACCGAACGACTATACGGTATAAAACAAACCCAAATACTAAAACAATCTCATGTTTGTATTGTGGGTATTGGTGGTGTGGGAACTTGGGTAGCGGAAGGACTTGCCCGCACCGCTATCGGTAAAGTCACCCTAATTGATCTAGACGATATATGTGTCACTAACACCAATCGACAAATCCATGCCTTACATACCACCACAGGCCAAGCTAAAGTCGACGCTATGGCTGAGCGTATCAAACTCATTAATCCAGCTTGTGATGTGCAGGTGATAGAGGATTTTGTCACCCCCGAAAATGTAGCTGAACTAATAACTAGCGAGTTTGATTATGTGGTGGATGCCACTGACAGCATTAAAGCTAAAGCAGCTATGATTGCCTACTGCAAACGTAATAAAATACCTGTGATCACTATAGGTGGAGCTGGCGGACAAATTGATCCCACACAAGTTGCGGTAACAGATTTAAGCAAGACGATTCAAGATCCCTTGGCATCTAAACTACGCTCTGAATTACGACGTTTCTATAACTTCACCACCAATCCTAAACGACGCTTTGCTATCGATTGTGTATTCTCCACCGAACAATTGCGTTATCCCCAAGAAGATGGCAGTGTATGTATGAATAAATCAGGTACTGACGGCAGCGCTAAGTTAGATTGTAATACTGGATTTGGTGCAGCCGTTGCAGTCACTGCCACCTTTGGTTTTGTTGCCACTGCTAGGGTAATAGAAAAAATATTATTAAAAAGCACGGCTAAAACAATTAAATAAACTAATAATAAGAATAACAGGAGAACAAATCATGACTATGACATCTGCAGAATTAGCCTCATTAATGGCTGATAGCGCCCAAAATGCTATCACCACCACAAAAGAAGAGTTTAATTTAACTCTTGATGGTTCTGAACAAACTTTAGACTTAGTCGATGACGTGATTTTGAGCTGGCTTGATAAATATAAAGCAATAGTATTGGAAGAAGATGCCGTATTTACTATTTGTAATATTTACGGCGCTTATGTAGGAGAAATATTTCGTAAAAATATCGGTGGAGATTGGAAATATGATGAGTCAGATCCCGATGCACCATATGTAGTTTTAAGCTACGCAGACAGGACTTATGCCTTTGCTGGTGTTTGTTATCAAAGGTTAGTCAACGACAGTCAGGTTAGTCTCAAACAATACTACGATCAAGCTGTCAGTAATAATCAATAACAAGCTATCCAGGTTATAATCATTTCAATATATTTCCCCTGATGAACAATTAATTATCAGGGGTTACTGCCACTTTGGTTCGCCAATCAAACACCATAAATGACGCATGTTTGTCTTTGCTTAAAAAGTACAAACAGAACACATCTGCTATTAAAGTGATAGCTATCACCCAAGAAAATTGCCAATGTTGTAAATTAGCCACAAACAAATGATAAGCGACATCCACAATACAAGAAAAAATCATTAGGGGAATAATTAAGGTAAATAACCAAACTCTATTTTTTTGCCAAAGTTTTTCTCGAAATCCCATAATCAATAAAGCTACAAAAGTAGGTAAAGCAATAAAAATATTAATATACAGAAAACGACTATCTGCATAAAACATGGCTAATAATTCTTTACTATATTGCTGAGAAGAAAGTGATCCAGCCAAAATCACTAAGCTACGACACAAAAATAAAATGACCCAATAAAGTGAAATAGGTGGCTTCACCCTGCCCGCTTCATCGTAATATTTTAATGGAAGTAACAACTTCATAAACCTAATCTCATTTTTATTGCTATTCTTTAACTCAGTATTGGCTAACACTTTTGTTAACTTGAATTAAGTACAGATGTAATTTATCTTCAGCCAAGATCAGCAGATCTGGCGAACTAGGCTCTTTCTCATAACATTACGGATTTCAATCAACACATCATCTAGATCAGAAAAATCATTTTGCGAACTATATACACTCATACTCGAGCGGGCATTCACACTTTCTCCGCTGCCATAGTCAAATGCCACATGAGTCAAAGCATCTAATATACGTTCGAACAATTCATTAGCAGTTTTTTCATCAATATTCTTTAAACAAACGATAAACTGGTCGGTGCCGATCCGTCCGACAATATCTTTATCTCGTGTCACTTTTTTCAAACAATTAGCCACACTTTTTAATAAATCTTCGCCAGTCATATAACCAAACTGGGAGTTTACTTCAGTAAAGTTGTTCACATCAAATAAGGCTAAAGCATTTACTTTACCGTTAAGGGGCGGCTTTACTCGCTTAATTAGACTTAACACAGATTGTTCATTCTGTAATCCGGTTAACTTATCAGTCCCTAGCGTCTTTAAATAATTTCTACCAATCGTAAAATAAACGAATCCAGCTAAAAGTAAAATAATTAACACTATTAGCAAAATACCTTGTAACTGATTCGCTTTAGCATCAGCCAAACTTTCTTCTAGGGCTAAAATTTCATTGTGTAAATTTGCGACCCCTAACACGCGAGCTGACTTTTGTTGCTCCTTGGCTTTTTCAAACATAGAAGTCGAGTATCTAGTAAAGCTTTGTTGAGCGGCATCAATATCGCCCAAAAACAAATGTGCTTTAACTAAAAAAGCAATGTAATGGATATGTTTTGACAATCGGGTTGGCAATGCTGTGGCAATATCTTGCTGGGCTAGCATAAATGCTTCAACACAAGCCTTATCTTGGTCATGTAAACACAAAGCGGCACTGTACCACTCATGTAGTTTTTTCATTTGTTGATTAGAAATTTGCGCGAGAAAAATTTTCCATTTAGCTAAACTATTTCTAAGAGCCTCATAGTTATCGGTACGATAAAAATGTCGACTTAATGCATAGTGATACCAACTGTTGGTCAAAGGGGTATTAACCTTGATGTTGCCTCGACCTAATTCTTCAATCATTAGCATAGCGTTTTCATAATCGCCACTGCCACTATAAGCGGTAATAACGCTAATTAATGGAGCCAATTGATTTTTTTCTTCGTATACAGTCAAACCTAATCGATAGGATTTTTCGTATTGTTCAGCCGCTAAAGCATTCTGGCCTATCGAACTATAGAGCAAGCCGATATTATTATGGATATGTGCTAAGGACTCTATGTCTTTTTTAGCCGTGTACATTTTTACTAAAGCAAACAATCGACCTAACTTAACGCCAAGACTTTGTTTATCTTGGTCACAAACAGTAATCAAACCAAGTTGTGAACTTAAATGAATATCGTTGAATTTGTCTTTAGCACGTTTTTCAGATTGTCGGTAATAATCACAACGTTTAGGATCATCATTTACATCATAAATAAAACCTAGCTGGTAGAGTAAACTTGCATAACTGCGAGACTTTTTATCAATTTTATCTTGCTCTAGGATCCTATCTAAAATCGATTTAGCTTGTGCATTCTTACCTACACAAATTAACCAATGAGATTTATACACATTTAAATTGATCAGTTCTAAGGGAGTTATTTGTTTAGAAGATAAAAGATTTTCTAGCTGCGGGACAAAACTATCATCTGGGCAATCGTAAGTTTTTACATTTGCCTTATTAAGAAAGTCACTCACTTCTCCGGCAATTCCTGTGCCGGAGAAGAGTAAAAAGACGAAACCCCATAAAGTCACTCTTGGGTAGGTTTTCAAAACACACTCATAGATACAAAATTTTACCGATAATCATATAATTAACTATCTAAAATATCCATTTCTAATATGCGTTAAAGTAAAGGCCTTTAAAACACCATAGCTTTACCCCGACCACTCGCTTCAGAGCCAGCATCAAGTTTGCCGTTTATATTCAAAATAACGTGCATGTCACCGAACCGACGTTCAGACATTTTATAACCTAATTGTTCAAGCTCCTTTATCACATTTGGCGCTAGGCCTGGATGATGACGTATCATATTTTTAGGTAATAACTGATGATGAAACCTTGGATTATTGACCGTTTCATCGGCCGTCATATTAAACTCAAGTGCATGTAAAATAGATAAATAAACCGAACTTATTATAGTAGTGCCTCCTGGCGATCCCGTTACTACAGTCACCTCACCATCTTTAAGTACAATACTTGGCGACATAGATGACAGCATACGTTTTTTCGGTTGTATTTCGTTTGCTTGACCACCAACCGCACCAAAGGCATTGGCCACTCCAGGTTTTGAGCTAAAATCATCCATCTCATCATTTAATAAAAAACCTGCACCTTCAACCACTACACTACTGCCAAAACCTAAATTTAGTGTGGTGGTATTAGAGACCGCATTCCCCCATTTATCAACGATAGAAAAGTGCGTGGTTTGTTCACTTTCTTTTAAGCCTGGACGAATAGCCTCTGTCTCTGATATTTTTTCTCGAGAAACTTCTAGACTACGTTTTTGTATGTATTGATCTGCTACCAATTGGCCAACTGGCACATCAATAAAATCTGGGTCGCCCAAATATTCAGCCCTATCAGCAAATACACGTTTACCTATTTCAGATAATAGGTGTACATACTCTGTAGAATTATTCCCTAAGGATGGCTGATCTTTCGTTAATAACTCATACATTTTTAACCACTGGACAATGGCAATCCCCCCAGAACTGGGTGGTGGTGATGATAATAGTTGATACCCACGCCAATCTGCTGTTAACGCTGCACGAGACTTAGCTTGATATGACAGTAAATCTTGTTTGGTGATTAATCCTTCTTTTTGTTGCATAAAATCACTGATCAAACTCGCCGTTTCACCTAAATAAAAACCGTCCTTTCCTTCATCTCGAATTCGGGTTAAGGTTTTCCCTAGTTCATCTTGTTTAAATAATTTATTTGCTTTGGCATCAGCAAAGTAATCTTTAAAGTTAACGGTAAACCCTCGAGACTCTAAACGTTGAATATGTTTTTCAATTGAGGCAGCCAATTTCGGGTGCACAATAAAACCTTGTTCAGCCAAAGTGACTGCTGGTTGTACTAACTCTTCCCAAGATAGGCTGCCATATTTTTGATGAGCTAACCACATCCCCGCCACTGTACCTGGCACGCCTGTTGATAAAACCCCGATTAATGATTGATACGGGATCACTTCGCCGTTTTCATCTAAATACATATCTCGGTGAGCGCTTAAAGGGGCTTGTTCGCGGTAATCGATAAAATCACTCTTTTTATCTTTATAGACCAGCATAAATCCACCACCGCCGATATTTCCAGCTTCTGGCAAGGTTACAGCTAATACAAACTGAGCGGCAATCGCAGCATCTACAGCATTACCACCTTTAATTAAAATGTTTTTTGCTACATCGGCACTATATGAATCTGGCATAGCCACCGCAGCTTGCTGTTGAGCAATATTTTCTGTAGTAATTTCAGCTTGTTTAGAACAAGCCATGAAGATGATAGTTGACATAAGAAAACCAACTATTTTCACTGAACGACTTATATACATAGTTATCTCTCTTACGTAGTTAAAAATTATTGTTTAAAGTACTAACAAACTAATCATAAAATAACCCACACAGGTTATAACACCTCCTACTAAAGCATATGGCATTTGAGTACGCACATGAGTTAATAAATCACAGCCCGACGCAATCGACGACACAGCTGTAGTATCAGAAATTGGTGAACAGTGATCACCAAAAATGCCTCCACCTAAAATGGCAGCAATCACCAGAGATGGCGGCAAACCTAAAGTTTGAATTAGCGGCACACCTATTGGGATCAAAATGGCAAACGTGCCCCAAGATGTACCTGTGCTAAAAGACATCAGAGCACCAGCAATAAATAACATTGGCACGACTAAACTGATGGGCAAATAATCTCCTACTATACTGGCGACATAGGTGCCCGTTCCTAGTTCTTGCAGACTTGCCCCTAAGGTCAAAGAAAACAACACTATTGTAACTAAAGGTAGTATTTCTCCCATACCTGTAAAACCTGTATCAACTAACTCTTGATGAGAGTAACGTTTTGAACTAAGTAATAAACAATAAGACACAAACAAAGCCAACACAGTGGCATATAACACTGATTTACTGCCACTGCCGCTGGCCAAGACCCCATCCCCAGTCCAGAACATAAAACCGATCATGCCAAAGATCATGGTAGCTAAAGGCAGCAACATAAAACGCGCTTTGCTGCCTTTAACTTGCGATTGTTCAGAATCAAGTAGTACTAATTCACGTTCGGCTTGTTTCATTGGACCATGAACTTTATCAGCCAAAATGGTATACAAGACTAGTAACAGAGCAATAATTGCATAAAGGTTTAAAGGTACTGTTCCCCATAAAATGGCAACCGGTGATTGAGGTAAATCATATTGACTTAACAAGGCTAAAATAAACGCCCCCCAACCGTTAAGCAGTATTAATATACAGATTGGTGCACTGGTGCTATCGATAATATAAGCCAATCTAGCACGACTCATTTTGAATTTATCAAATAAGCCACGAGACAAAATACCAGCAGCTAAAACACTTAAATTGGATTCAATAAACACCACAACACCGGTAAACATAGTGAGTAGCCCCACTTGTTTTTTTGATTTTGCCACACCTTTATTGATTAACAGTTCAACTGTTGCAGTCACACCACCAGACTGGCGCATATAAGCTAATAAAGCACCAATCAACACACTGAATATCAATATTCTACTATTCCCAGACGAACTAACTATTGTGATAATTCTTTCGATAGAGCCAATAGCTGCAGTAAAGAACAGTTCTGTTTGATTTTGGTAAGCTAATAATAATTCAGCAGAAAAAATTGCCAGCACCAGAGCTAAAATGACTTCTTTTCGCCAAAAAACAACAAGAATTGCAATAACTGGCGGTAAGATAGAATACCAATGCATGAAACAACCTTATAAATTGAGCATAACTTTAGTTATTAATGGAATAATTTTGTAATTAACATTTACTAGGTAATTACTAGAAAACATCTATATTTAGAGATCAATCTATATAATTAATCTGCATACTTACTGTTAGAAAAAGTGTTGATTCAATTTACGCTTGGCAGCAAGACTTAAAAATTGCTGCGTTATTTTAAACTTAGTCTGCAATATTTTATTTTGCTGCACCGTACGTTTAGTCCCATGCAATGCCCTATCAACAAATATAGCGGCATCTAACTCACATAAAGCTTTTAACATGTCTAGGCTAAGAGGCTCTTTTTCTGAAATGAAATTATGATAAAGATTGGCCCTTTGTTGATCAATTTGTTCCAATAAAGGAGTAAAATCACAACAAAAATAATAATAAATAAGCTGTTCTACATTCTCCCCCAAAACATTGGCAACACTTACTCTTTGCTTTGTATCATAGGAGGAATCTTGGCCATAGTAAGCTAAATAATATAATCCTGCATCTTGTAAGGTCTCATTTGCAGACCAAGATTTTAGAGTGCAACGAGTACCTTCTAGGTGCTCTATCAATGCGGCATCTACATGCTCAAACTTTCCGGCCCCTAACTCTATCAACTGACGGAACTTTACATCCATAACATAACCTATAGAACCTCTTCTAAGATGGCGTGAAATATATTTTTATAACATTTTATTACTAACTAGCAGTTTACTTTTCATAGTCTTTGAGTCAATGACAAATATCCAATATTGGAATATCACACAACAATCTATTATGCTAAAAATCTTAGTCCTGTCACTCATATATTTATGCAAATTAGACCTTATCAGCCAGCTGAAGAGCCCATTCTACATAAACTATTTTTCGATACTGTGCATAATGTTAATAACCATGACTACACCCAACAACAGCTAGATGTTTGGGCTCCTGAAGATCGAGATATGATAGCTTGGCAAAAAAAGATCCGTTCGCTGGGCCCTTTTGTTTGTGTAACTAATCAGCAAATTATCGGTTACTGTGACTTACAAACTAGTGGTTATATAGACCATTTCTTTTGTCACCATAAACATCAAGGCAAAGGTGTGGGTAGTGCCTTAATGCAACATATTCATCAACTCGCTGCACAAAAGAACATAAAACAACTCACTGCGAATGTCAGCATTACTGCTAAATATTTTTTTATAGCCAAAGGATTCACAGTCGTGTCCAAACAACAAATACGATTGAAACAGCAAGTATTAACAAATTATATAATGAAAAAGGATTTACTTCTCAAAATCAATAAACATATTGGCAGTTAAACGCCCTACTTTCACATTGCTACTAATATCGTTAACAGGGTTAATGACTGCTGAATGTAGCAAACTACCTGGATATACAAGCATTCTATTTTGTTGATAACCGATAGTTCCTGAGCAATCAAAGTGCCCATCTGATTTGACAAAATATTGCTGATAAAATGTACCAGAATGAGCTTTTAAATGATCAGTGACCGATTGCAAGTATTCGACTTTTCGGGACTGATAGATGTTTTCGAATCCTGTTGGTTTGTGATGGTAAAAAGATGTACCACCAAATTCACCTGGATTTATATAATGCAGTACCGCAAAATAATGAGGATTAACACTATCGTAATGTGGCAAACAATGTTTTTCTTCAAGTTCATCTTCAATCAAAGAAATTTGTGAATATTTACCCGCCTTTAATCTATAATTTAACTCACTAGGTACTTGGTAAACCCGTTCAAATAAAGGCTTTAAAAAATCCCCTACCAGTTCAGTATAAGCCACCGGTAGTTCAGTTCGAATACCAGGATAGGCAGTGACTTTCTCGGGACTAAAACATGTTTTCTGATGGGCATTATTTAACAATGGATTAAGATCTAACAAGAAATCATCAATGACAAAGACTCGCGTTTTTTCTACGCCGACTTGTAACATTTGATGACGGAAATTTGGGTTAATTGTTAATTTCAGATTACTTTCCATGATTAAAGATATAGGCTTTAGATAATTATATTATGTCTTTGGCAAGCTAAGAATTAAACTCAAAATACAGGATAATCAAACTCGATACAGCTGCAAACATTAAAACATATCCATTAATTCCATAATGATCACTTTCACGTCTATTACGTTTACGTTTCATTAAAAGTACAATCAAGCTAATAAACACGCAACCACACAGCAAAGCAACCAGATAAAAACTTAAAGTTTCAGACCATTCTTGTCGTCCTTGCACTCCCCAAAATTCTTGCACTCCAGACACAAATTCAGGACGAGCGTCATGAAAAACAAGGATTGCAGCCAGAAAGACAAACCAACCCAAGACATTGAAGGCAACCATACATTGAAACAAGGTATCCTTTTCCCGAGGAGTCTTTCTTCTATTTAGAATAGGCTTTTGAACAGTCACATTTGTTTTCATTTTAATTAACAATTGTCTTATTAGAACACTTTGGCTTAGCACATTAAAGATAGATTTTTCTTGAGTCTATGACCTACCTGCGTAAAATCACACATCTTGTGTAATTAGCTAGGTAAACAATATATATTATTGTTTTCGACTAATCTCAAACTTCCATTAAATATGAGTTGTCTCGGCCAATATCTATCAGGATGACAATAGCCAGTAACCTAGGAAGAACAATCGATTAAATATATTTTGATAATTAATCAAATAAACAGATTAACCTGACCCTCTGGTCCTAAATACCCAAATAATTAGAGAGAAGTAAATGGCACACGCCGCAGTGGCAGATATTTTTGCCGGTAAATATTCAGTTGGTGACCAAGTCACAATTAAAGGATGGGTAAGAACTCGCCGTGATTCTAAGGCAGGTTTATCATTTATTGCATTACATGATGGTAGTTGTTTCGATTCAATCCAAGTCATTGCACTCAATACCCTTAAAAATTATGCCGACATTCAAAAATTAACCGCCAGTTGTTCGCTAGTAGTAACTGGGTTATTAAAAGCGTCTGAGGGACAAGGCCAATCTTTAGAAGTAGACGCCCAAAGCGTTAATATTGTTGGCTGGGTAGAAAACCCAGATACTTACCCAATGTCTGCTAAACGTCATAGCATTGAGTATTTACGTGAGCATGCACATTTGCGCCCACGTACCAATGTAATCGGAGCCGTCACACGAGTTAGAAACTGCCTTTCACAGGCTATTCATAGATTTTTCCATGAACAAGGTTATTGCTGGGTGAGTACCCCCATTCTAACAGCAAGTGATACCGAAGGTGCGGGAGAAATGTTCAGAGTGTCGACCTTAGACATGATGAACCTACCGAGAACCGAAAAAGGCGACGTAGATTTTAGCCAAGATTTTTTTGGCAAAGAAACTTTCTTAACGGTTTCAGGCCAATTGAACGGCGAAGCTTATGCCACTGCCATGTCAAAAATTTACACTTTTGGTCCAACTTTTAGAGCTGAAAATTCTAATACTAGCCGTCATTTGGCTGAGTTTTGGATGATAGAGCCTGAAGTAGCATTTGCTGATTTAGCCGATATTGCCCAGATATCTGAAGACTTATTAAAATATGTATTTAAAGCGGTTCTGGCAGAGCGTCCCGATGATATGGCATTTTTTGCTCAGCGCATCAATAAAGAAACCATTAGTCGCTTAGAAAAAGTTATCGATCAAGACTTTGTGCGTATGGACTACACAGATGCCATCGAAATATTGCAAAACTGTGGTAAATCGTTCGAATTCCCTGTGAGCTGGGGAGTGGATTTATCTTCTGAGCATGAACGTTATTTAGCCGAAGAACATGTTGGCTCCCCTATTATCATGCAGAATTACCCTAAAGATATTAAAGCTTTCTACATGCGTATTAATGATGACGGTAAAACCGTTGCGGCAATGGATGTACTAGCACCAGGCATTGGTGAAATCATTGGTGGTTCACAACGTGAAGAACGTTTAGATGTATTTGACAGACGTTTAGCTGAAATGAACTTAAACCAAGAAGATTACAGCTGGTACCGGGACTTACGTAGATACGGTACAGTGCCTCACGCCGGTTTCGGACTTGGATTTGAACGCCTTGTTGCATATGTAACTGGCATGCAAAATGTCAGAGACGTGATTGCTTTTCCTCGTACACCGGGAAATGCAAACTACTAAAAACAGTAAATAGAAGATAAATGAAAACACCTTCTACTGCAGAAAGTGCTCTTCTGTTCAATACCTAATAAATCAGTACTTTACTAGAACAATATTAGACAAACTTAAGGAATATTAATGGCTTCAGCAAAACTGCACAATGATTTTAGAAAATATCACCGCTGGTTAGGCTATTTTTTAGCTGGAATTATGGCGGTATATTCAATCAGTGGAATTCTACTTATTTTTCGCAAAACAGACTTTTTAAAGTTCAACTATGCAGACGAAAAACAAATAGCGGCCCAACTTACTCCAGAAGCCTTAAATCAATCACTGGCTATCAAAAACTTTAAAGTATTAACCAATACTGCAGAGCAAATCACTTTTCAACAAGGTAGCTACCAAAAAGGTAGCGGAATAGTTGTGCTGAATAAAAAAGACTATCCAGCACCTTTAGCTAAAATGGTTAAGCTCCACAAGGCTACAACTGGCAGTCCATTATTCATCCTAAACATCACCTTTGGTTTATCACTATTATTTTTCGTCATATCGTCTTTTTTAATATTTATGCCCAAAAATCCAATTTTCAAAAATGGTCTTAAAATAGCTGGTCTTGGCTTCATTTTTGCAATTTTTGTAGTGATATTCGGCTCTTAAGTTAGATAAAAACCTTATTTCATGTAACGCCTATCAGCACTGTCATTTGTACTTAGGCGTTGCACAGTATTCATAGTTGTGCTGGGAACTAAAAAAACAGATAACAGCTTTGGAAAATAAATATATTGTGGATATTAGTGTCCACCCTATGAAATTTTAAATTTACAAAACTGCGTATCATTTTACACAGGCTTGCGATATAAAAATGTTGGACTCCTGCTTGTTAAATACTTTTTCACCCGTATAGCGACCATCAAGCAAACTTCGATTTTGTCAGCATCCGCTAGCTAGTCTTTCAAGCCATCTAAATGGCACATAATCATGACTATTAACAATAGATGCGTGTTCCCGTTCTTAGAGGCTAACCTCGGTTCCTCTTACTTGGACCTCTATTAAAAATAACTAACCTGAGTTCTGAATAAGAAGTATCGTCCAAGATAAATTTAACGATATAATTCAATAACATAATAACATTCGTCCAAATCACCTCACCTGAATACTCACTCGGTGACGAAATTTTTCGTGTATAGCAAGGCGGATTGTCCTACGTAATAACGTGTTATTGCTAGACAATCCAACGCCGCTAGGCACAAAAAGAGCGTTATCGAGAGGTTCAGCTTATCCAGTATTCAGGTTAACTACATCCACATTTCGTAAAGTATCGATAGCCAAGCTGCTCATTAGAACATTGGTTAAATATGCAATGCGGGCGAACCTAGGCGTTTACGCCAATGAGGAGAGACCTTCATTGAGCATTATTATGTGAAGTAGTTTTAGTAGTTCGGGAAGTGTATACAGAAGATTGCACAGAATTTAGGAAAAGTTGGCAGGGGTGGAGGGATTCGAACCCACAACCGTCGGTTTTGGAGACCGCCGTTCTACCAATTGGAACTACACCCCTGCTGACCGGCTGAATTATACTTATGCCGGCCTAAAGGTAAAGTGATTTTGTGTAATCTATTCACTTGCTTGTATCGTTCGCACGTTTTTTAAGCTAAATGTGTAGATAAACAACAATTAACTACCGTTTTTGTTTTCAAGTTGTTTATCTGCAGCCTTAAACCACAGTTTGTTAGTAAGTGCAGCTAAAGACTTCATTACAGTCACTTGTTGTATAATTTTAGCTAAATCGATACCAGTAATTTTTGAGTATTCTAGCAATAAGCATTGTTCACATTCCAAAGTCGCTCGATTAATCAGTAGACTAGAAGCAATATCAAAATAACGATTAGAATACGCTGCATACTCCCAATCAAACACAATTCTACTTTCACCCACTAATACATGTTGCAACGATAAGTCATTATGACAGACACGTAAATCTGCAGGATCTGTATCAGACCAAACTTTGGCCCACTGTCGTAGCTGATTAGATTCTGTTGCAGTTAAATTCATTTGAGAAAGGCTTAAATATTCTTGCCATTTAGTGGGTAAATCTAAACTTGGTAAAGCTAACGCTGCCGTGTTTTCGATATTATGAATGTTAACTAAAGTTTGGGCTAAATAACGGTATTTTTGTAAACCCGTCAAATCAGCATCAAGTAAAGACAAACCTTCAGACCATGTATCTACCTGAAATGATTGGGTAGATGATAAATAATGGGGAGTAGCACACATGCCCAATAAAGCTAGGTGTTGCTGCTGAGTAAATTGCTCAGTCCTATCTATATTCACCATTTCATCACTGGTGAAAGATTTAACAAAGTAAAGGCGGTCGTTATCCAGTAGTTGATAACTTTTGTTAACCGCCCCACCCTTTATCTCTTTTAGTTGGCAATTATCTGAGAACAAATCACTAGAGATTAACTCCTCTAAAATCAATTGTGCTGATAATTGAATCATTTAAATTACTCGACTCAAGCTTCAGAAGGTAAAACGTCTGACTGCTTATCTTTACCCCAATTAATATATCCGTATACAGAGAAGCCTAAGTACAAAGTAGTTAACACTGAGGTTAAATATAAATCTTTAGCAATATACAAATAAACCCCAGAGGCATTGATCACAGCCCAGTAAATCCAATTTTCACGTACTTTATGTGCGACCAAAATAGTTGTAAATACACTAAAAACCGTAATAAATGCGTCTAAATATAGATGCTGGGCATCTAAAATTGATTTAGCTAAATAAGCTAAGACAAAACTCAAAACAGTTAATCCAACAATTGAAAGTATATGTTTTGAGAACGTCCAACTAATTACCTTTAAGTGTTTAGATCCAGGTTTATTCCATTGCCACCAACCATAAACCGCCATAAAAATATAATACGCATTGAGCAACATATGAAATGGCAAAGACACTTCCCAAAATATGTATGTATAAATAGACGTGCCGATAAAAGCGCAAGGCCAACACCAGATACTTTGTTTAGCTGCTAACCACACATAGGCTAAGGCCAATAAAACAGCTATGGCTTCTAACCCAGACTGCTGTTGAAACTGATTGATAAATTGTTCAACTATTTGGGAAATAGCTTGCCCCATTAAATTTCGTTCGTCATTTTGTCACCATTCAAAAATTTGCAGACAAAAATAGCTTGTCCCACTTTTTCATGGCTACGTTGCATTTCTTCAGCTAACAATTGCATGGTAGGTAAATACTCTCCACATACAGTCGTACTAGTTGCAGTAGTGACAACTTTTAAGTTTTCATATGTGTTGAGACGGTCAATAAAATCTTGAATGGGTTGGATATATTGATCTTTCAACGGGTACATAGATATTTCAGCGGCTAATTTCATAAACTTCCTTAAGTAAAGACTGGGTTAAACAACCCAATCAAAATTATTAAATAGAATGGATTAAAAATGATACTTTACGTTTACACCAACACGTCTAGGTTCACCAAACTGCTCATAAACATGCGAGGTCCATTGATCGCGAGGATCATTACCAAAAAAGAAGCCACGGTTTGCATATTCTTTATCGAACAAGTTACGGGCATAGAGACTCACCCCCCAGTCGCCCATTGAATAATCTAAACTGGTATGTACTAAAGCTATACTTTCAGATCGATTATCGTGACTAAATGAATAGTAGAAATCGTCTTTTGCATCCACTTCTACTAACCACTTCAGGTTCGGTGACAAATCGGTAATGACTCCTAAGTTCACTTGATACTTAGGCGCGTGGGCTTGCTCTCTGCCATCGATAGTTTCTAAAACATCATTAACTTCACGCGTCATGCCTGTCACTTCAGTTCGTAAATAACCTAAGTTGGCAAATAACTCGACGCTATCAGAGGCAAGGTAATTGATGCTAACTTCCATTCCGTAGTTTTTACCATCCGCTGCATTGTTGATAAAATCGATAAACGATTGGTCTTCTACAATGGAGTTTTTAAACTGTACATCATCACGTTCTTGATAAAATGTACTGAAATCGAGGGTCAAGGTGCCTTCTTCATTACTACCTTTAATACCAAACTCCAAGCCTATTAATGACTCAGCTGCAAATTCCACATTATCTAATACCGCTTGTTGTAAAACGGGATTCTCGATGTCGTCTAGCTTGCTCATAGCCTGACCGTTAACCCCACCCATTTTATAACTTCGTACTAAGCTCAAATACAACATACTGGTATCACCTACATTCTGGTGATAGCTCAACTCAGCCCCCCAGTCATCATGATCTAAGTTTCTATCAAGAGAATTAGAATCTACATAAGACAATTCTTGTGAGGCTAATCGTAGGCTAGAGGTTATCCATTGGGTATCAGATAACACATGTTTATACTGACCGAATAAAGCGTAATTTTTTCTGTTCACCGAACTTAAAAATGAGCTGCTTAACCATGTATATTCACGTTGTAAATCTTCATCTTCCTTAGAATAATACAAGCCAATAACCCAATCGTTATCTACACTATCTTTGCTTGAGAGCTGAATTTGTACAGAACTATCTCCACGGTCTCTAAAATAATAATCGGTAGAAGAATATTCTACATAATACCCTTCTGGATCATTTACTAGATCTTGCGGTGCATAGCCTACATAAGTCCAATCTTCATCATACCCATAGGCTAAATCTGCTTGCATAGCACTAGCTTGAATCTGTAAATTGGCCCACTCTAAACCTTGATAATCAGCAGTCACCGCCAACGCTTCACTTTCTTGACGGTCAAATCCTGGCTGGTCTGACAAAGTGGACCTGTCTCGAGCGATAGAGAAAGTATCATAACCATTATCAACATCAATTAAATGCAGCACAGTTTTGATTTTAAGATTGTCAGTAACTTGCCAATTCAATTTAGCTCTAGCGGTTAATTCGTCTAAGCCATTTGTGTCATCACGGTTTAAAAAAGTATTTTCTACAAAGCCGTCACTAACATTTTTATGCACTGACACTCTGTAATCAACTGAATCACTTATCGCGCCACCGGCTGCTACACCTGCGTTCCAACTATCATAGTTAGCCACACCAAACTGAGCATTCAGACTGCTATCGTCAGTGGCTTCTGTGGTGATAACGTTAATCATGCCAGCTAGACCATCGGCACCAAAACGTGCACTATTGGGTCCTTTAAAAATCTCAACTTGTTGTACATCAAAAGTACTGGCGCCAGCCATTAAACCAGAGTAATTAATACCATCCACTAGATACCCTACAGATGGATTAACCGGATCGGTAAATTGGCTACGTTCTCCAATCCCTCTAATTTGTACAAAACGACCTCGACTGGCACCTGATGCAAAATTCACGTTTGGTGCGCGATTTAATAATTCTTCAAGGTGCTGAGCTTGGCGTTGTTCGATAACTTGTTCGGTTAAAACAGAAATGCTAGTTGCCATTTCAGACAAAGGTGTAGAAGTTAAGGCACCGTAAACGGTAACACGCTCAACTTGTTCTAAATCAGATTTTTGTGCAGACACTTGTGAGCTAGCCAATACAACACTGATTAAACTAGCTAAAGATTTTTTACTGAAATTCATTCTAGGATCTCTTCATTATAGAGTGAAAAGATCCGGGTTTACGGCAGATAAATGGGAAATTAAACTGTATTACCATTCCTACGCCGGCATTATCCGGATCAGGTGTTAGGGTTCGAAATATAAAATATTTCAATCTCAGCCGAAAAAGGCACCCCTTGGTTTTGAATAAAGATATTTTTATTTACTCAATGGCGGGCATTCTAACAGTCAAACAATTAGGTGCAAGCCACTTTTAGAACCATAAAAGTATATCTATTAGTTAATTTTCATTTTGATTAATTTTTGAGTGGAAAAGAATGAGCCTTCTTGGGTAATCCAAACATCACCAGATGGCGTCACACACAGCCCTTCCACTTGGTTATAGTTTTTTAAAACAAAAGATTTAATCAATTGAAACTGCTTATCTAAAATCGTGACAAAAGGATAAAATCGCCCTAATCCTTTTAATTCATAACCTACCAAAATAAATCGTTCATTTTTAGCGTCATAATCACCGCCTGTGACTATTCCCGGCAAGCCTTTTATTGATATAAATGGTTCTATTTTTTGTTCTAATACATCATGTTCTAAACGATATATATGCAAGGTTGTGGTACGCCAGCTTTTTGAAAAAAGATATAGTTTGCCGCCCATACTGATAATCGATTCAGAATCGAAATCATGGTTAAGATATTCATTTTTCTTTAATGAATTATCTAGATAATATATTTTCACGGTACTTTTGGGTTTAGCATTGCTATTTTTGTCTACAGTATGAATTTGCACGAACTTTCTTTTGCCGTTGTTATTTCCGGTATCACCAATGTGGAAGTGATCGCCGTCGCCAGTTAATGACTCCCAATCTCTATTTTTAATATCAATGACTTGACGATTTATCACTTTGCCACTGTCACTAATTTTATAAATAATCGGTTTGTTCCCAGAATCATTTACTGTGTAGGCACTACCGGGTTCAGGACAATACAAAGCTGATGTTTCCTGTAACTCAACACCTAGCTGCAATTCTTCTAACACACTGAAATTAATAGTATTTTGTGCTATGGAACTACAAGCCGTTAAGGCATTAAAAGATAATATTAAAACTAGTCTGTATAACAAGGGTCTTCCTTGGGTGTAAAGAGCTCTTCGAGCTGTGGTAAAAATTCTATCTGGCATGGTCTATAGTTTATATATCTAACTCTTGTTTGTCTTTTAAATCAAGAATTTCCATTGTTTTTCCATGGGCTTCTGGTTCACGTGTACTTGGATTCAGTTGCACAAATACAATATCGTCAGCTAAACAAATTGTTTTTTTGGTTATTTTATTGCGCACCAAACATGTTACCGTTATTGATGTGCGGCCAACTTTTTTTGTCAAAAAACCAAATTCAACAACGTCCCCCTGCATTGCTGGCGCTTCAAAGCTTACCGCCCCTATATGTTTGGTGACCAAAACATTCGTTTCTAGCTGACAAATTGCATAAATAGCTGATTCTTCATCAATCCATTGCAGCACACGTCCTCCAAATAAAGAATTAGCATAATTTAAGTCATATGGCATGACTAAACGCCTAGATAAAAAACGCATTCGTATTCCTTTTAAACTTTGCTTAAACTAGCAGCATAATTATATCTTGATAACCCATATATTAGGTCACCTTGCGCAGTCAATTACAACAATGGATAAACCTTCGCCATAATACACCTTGCCATAGACAGTTGCTTGTCATTAGTGGCGAACAAGAGTGGTCCAAACAAATAGTTAAATCACATTTTGCTAAGTTAGATAATCTAGCTACATTATGGGTTGGCCAATCTGACAGGCACAATAATCAAATACATATAAAAGACTATAGAAGTAAATTAGGCCACGAATATGATTATGTTATTTTAGATGCTTTTGATGGCTTTCGGACTAATGCTGCAATGGCTTTGAGTGGCACGATAAAATCAGCTGGATTAATGGTGATATTGTGCCCAAAATTAAAAGATTGGCCAAACTATCGTGATCCAGAACATCACAACAGAATATCTTATGGATATTCACATATCGATTGCTTTAGTTACTTTTACCAGTATCTAGGCAAAAAATTTGTAGATGATGTTAGTGTGGCCATATTCACTGCAGAACAATTTATTGCTCCTGTTTCTAAGTTAAAAACCGACAGCACAGAAAAATCATATACACAACAAAACCTAGCGGTTTCAGCTATCTATAAAGTGGCTAAAGGAAGAAACAATAGGCCTTTAGTGATAACAGCTGATAGAGGCAGAGGTAAATCCTCGGCGTTGGGGATAGCGGCAGCTCAGCTTATGCAAGATTCAAACATTAATATCATCATTACAGCCCCCCATATAGCAACAACGGAACAAGTATTTCACCATACAAAACGGCTATTACCCGAACATATTCTCGAAAAAAACAAACTCAGTTACAAAAATAGTCAACTCTGTTTTGTTCCCTTAGATAAACTTATTCTAGATCCTAACACAGCTGATATTTTACTGATCGACGAGGCTGCTGCAATACCAGTTGAGACACTAATTAGGATGACAGAAAAGTATACACGAATTGTTTTTTCTACCACGATTCATGGTTATGAAGGCAGTGGCCGCGGCTTTGAGATTCGATTCAAAAAGAAGTTAGCTGAATTAAAGCCGGAGTTTAGAACTGTCCACCTCGAAGAACCTATTCGCTGGCATAAGAATGATGCTTTAGAACAATTTTGGTTTAACTCTCTTTGCTACCAACAAACCCCAGCTGTAAAAATAGAATTGTCTAATCATCCAATTTTATGTAAAGAACTAACAAAACAGCAATTAGTGACATCACCTGCAGATTTTACTGCCATCTGCTCTTTACTCATTAACGCACACTACCAAACCAGTCCTGATGATATTCAGCGTCTGTTAGACGCACCTGAGTCTAAATGTTTTGTTATCACACAAAATGACAATATTTTAGGAGTGGCCCAAGTAAATGAAGAAGGTGGACAGAGACTCAGCGATTTAGCATTCGATATTTCCTCAGGAAAAAGGAGACTAAAAGGACATTTAATCGCGCAAAATATTGCATCTCATTATAACCAAGCCGCCTTTTCAGAATTAGCTCAATGGCGGATCAGCAGAATAGCCATCAAACCAGATATTCAGGGACACGGTTTAGGTAGTCAATTACTTTCATATGTCGAACAACAAGCTAAAGAGCATCACATTGTTATGTTAACCACAGCCTTTGGTTGCAGTTCATCCTTGTTAAACTTTTGGCATCAAAATAGATATGAAATGATTAAACTGAGTAATAAAGTCGAAGTATCAAGTGGTGAAAACAATTGTATGTGTGTCAGTTATCTAGCTGCTCTGCCAAACAATATGCTGAAATTAATTCAAACTGAGTTTTATCAAGAAGTAGTTTTTCAAGTCGATAAAGCTTGGCAGACAATCTCTGCGACTTTATTAGCAGATATATTAGCCAGAACGAGCAATGAAAAAGAACTCCCTAGTTTCCAAATAAATATGATCGAACAATTCTGTAATGGAACTCGGCATTATACTTCTATAATTAGGATTGCAAGGCAGTTTATTTTATCAAGAGCAATACAGTTAAAAACCCTAACAGTAAATGAACGAAACTTAATCATTGCCGCGGTAGTACAAAATAAACAGTATAAACAAATAGCGATTGAGTTTAATTTAACCGGTAAAAAACAAATTGAACTTGCCATAAAGAATGTACTAAAACTGTTATTATCAATGAAAAATTAATTCAACACTTTTAATATTGGCAATAAACTTGAGTAGTCGTCAGTCCATTTCACTCTTTTGTTTTTTGACAAAGATAAAGCGGTTTGTGCTTTAATTAAGTTTGGATTTTCGAGTACTTGTGTATTTTTACTCAACAACAGCCATTCTGCATCGTGTTCATTAGTGCCCCCGGATGTAGAAAAAAACATAACCTGCATGTTCAATAAATCAGCATTGCCCAACACAACTGGCAATAAAGACAAATGCCTATTAGAAATATGCAAAACAATAACGCCGTTATTATCGATATGCTGGTCATATAATAAGAATGCTTGTTGAGTAAGTAGATGTGTTGGTATTTGATCACCAGAAAATGCATCAATAACCAAAACATCAAAATGATTCAATTGGCCCTTATCTAACTCAGCTTGTAAATTAACTCTGGCATCTCCTAACTGTATAGATACATTAGCATTAGAGTTTCTAATAAAACTAAAATACTCATGGGCGAACTCAACTACAGCTGGGTTTAATTCGTAGAAAGTATATTCATCATTCGCTTTACCGTATGCAGCTAATGCCCCTACTCCCAACCCCACTATGCCGACATTTAATGAGTCATGATAATTAGATAACTCAGTTAATACCAACTCAACACCTGTAGAAGGACGATAATAACTTAAAGGGATGTTAGTTTTGGTTGGCTCTAAAGATTGCCCTCCATGGGCAGTAGTACCATCGACTAACCTTCGTTCTTGTACATTTCCTTCTACAACATCTTTTACTGTTAATACTCCATAGAAATTGCGTGTTTTAACTATGTCATATTGTTGATATAGGTTATTCATCTGTAGGAAAATTAGCAACAGACACAAACTACCAATAAAACACAAACTAGGTAATAAATATTCACTAGACTGCTTTTTTGGTTTTAGTTTTGTGGCCTGGGCTGATATAACTTTATTATGACTCAACAAAGAAAAACCTAATAAAACGAATACAGAGGCAATAGCGATTGGAAACTCAAAAAAATCATCAAAGCTGTATTGAGCCACTACCGACACCATAAAACTACCAAAGACGCCCCCCATGGATAAAATCAAATAAAATAAGGTGGGATTATGCTTTTCCGGTTTCAAATTATTTAGTTCACCATGGCAAATCATGCAGGCAGTTAACAAAATAAATAGATAAATAATGACCTGGGTTAAGATATCAAATTGGCCACCGATAAAATAAATAAACACCCCAAGGATTGCTGCAAATATATATGTAGGTACCCAAAATTTTCTTTGATAAATATTCCAGTGACTAAAAGCAAGGACATAAGTTCCCAAATATAGGGCTAAAGGTGCAACCCACAGAAATGGCATAGGGGGAACATTTTGAGTCATAGCATTTGTGGTTGACACTAAAATAACCACACCTAATGCTGATAACAAAAACCAAAGAAGCATGCTTATAATAGGGATTGATTTAAGACTGATAGGATTATCAATTTCGTCAATTATATTTCTGCTTCTTCTAATCACATTAATACATATACCACTAATTACAACTACAAACAAAATAAAGCAAGCTGACCAAAAAAAGGTTTGGCTAGTCAATAATAGAGTTGGCTCAATAAATATTGGATAAGTAATTAACGCTAAGAAAGAACCTAAATTTGACATAGCATAAAGTAAATATGGATTAGTTAGTTTGTTAAAACGACTAAACCAACTTTGTAACAGTGGGCTTGTTGCAGACAAAACCAGAAAAGGTAAACCAATACCAAAACCTAATAGTTTCAATATATCTAAAGTAGGCAGGCTACTTTCAGTGGATAGGTGTAACTCTGAAAACTGTATGGGTAAGGTCAGTAAGCTGACAAAAAGTAACCCTAAATGAATAAAAGCTTGTTTTTTAGCATTAAAAAAACGAGACAAAAGGTATGCGTAAAAATATCCTGCCAATAAGAAGAACTGAAAAAACAACAAACAAGTTGTCCATACACCCGCTCCTCCTCCAAACCAAGGTAATAATATTTTTGAAGCGATGGGTTGGATTTGAAAAACTAAAAAAGCACTGATGAAAACGGTAACAAAATACTGCATCTATATATTAATTCACTGATTGATAAAGTGGAAAGAATTGGGGATAAAAGGAACACATAAATATTATGCGCTATAAGGAAACGGCTCACAAGATAACTATTATCGGAATATAAATAAAAAAGCTCCCAAAGGGAGCTTTTTTCAATTATGAAAACAAGTTTAATTAAAGTGTCACGCCGTTATTTTTGGCTTTTTCTTTAATAAAAGACTCCCAACTTCTAGCATTACGTCGAGTTGATGGATCTTTTTTAGCTTCTTGAATATGTTCATAAGCTTGTTTGTAACGACCTTGATAAAAGTTAGCTTCCATCATTACCATATGGATCCTACCTTTATTATCAGCTCCTTCATCCAGCGATTTTTGTAACGCTTTCAAAGCTTCATTGGGTCGCTCAGCTATATACAACATATTACCTTGCTTGAAGTACATACTAGGATCAGACGTCATATCGGCTGCCTGACCATAATAATCAGCGGCTTCTTTAAACTCTTTAGCTTGCTGAAAATTAGAACCTATACTCGATAATATGGTATCAGTTTTCTTAACAAAACCTGATTTAACATGTTTCTCAAGTACCTGAGCAGCTTTTATTGGTATATCGTTCATAGTATAAAGCTGACTAAGTGCTCTGATTTCCGCAGCCTTAGTGATAAAGCCTTGATGATACGCAAGTTCAAAAGTAGATAACGCCTTTCTATGATCTTCAACCAACATGTAAAACATGCCTAATTGAGTCCATAAATTTTTGTCATCAGGAAAAACCTTAACCGCTTCTTCTTGCACTTCAATCGTTTCTTTATACATCTTACGACTATAGTAAGATGTCATTTTCAGCGCATAAGTTGTTTTATTAGGCTTTTCAGCTAAAGCAATTGCTTTATTGATTGGCGGTATTATCTCAGCGTACTGCTGAGTTTGGTAATAGGCATTAGCCATTCTAAAGTAAACATCAAAGTCTTCTTTACAAGTAAACTCTAACCATTCTTTATACCATTTAATTGCTTCTTCATATTCACCTTCTTGAAGGTTTAAATCTGCAATTAACTTAATTCCACCAACTTGCTCGACATCATTTAGCTGTTTCGAGTTAACCGCTTTAACAAAGTATTTAAGCGACTCTTTACCTTTACCTGACCCTGCCAGCAACTTACCAATAAAATTATCAGTAAACGCACGATCAAACGGTTCGTCCGTTTCTATTTCTAGAAGGGTTTTCAGCGCTTCATCAACCTGATCTAAATTATAAAAATCTAAAGCAGCGCCGACTTTCTTACCGGTTTTTTGGCCAGGTATATTAGTTTTGGCTCGAACATAACCTGGACAAGCGATGGGTCCAACTGGTTTAGCTTTAGCACTATCTTTAGCTTGTGCCAAAGCTAAATTTGGCACTGATACTGCTACAGTAATGGCTGAAACCGCACATAAATGTTTTAAATATTTCTTCATCATGATTGATCCAACTTAAAGTCCAATTGTACTGTTAGCCCAAATTGTTTCATAGGTTTCCCGTCTTCAATCTTAGGCTTATATTTCCACTTACTTAACGCTCTTCTCGCTTCGCGGTCAAATACACGTTTAGGGTCAGCTTCAATAACCTCAACATCTTCCACACCACCTACTTCGTTGATAGTGAAAGATAGTTTTACCCATCCTTCTTTTCCATCACGAGCAGCTTGCACTGGATATTTAGGTTCAATACGTACTATTGGTGTAGCTTCACCATCACGCATAGCCCCCACACCACCAATATCGATAGATGCTCCACCAACTTCAACCGAAGGCATATTAAAACTTAACCCATCAGTATTTACATCAGCCACATCAGGTTCAACTGGTTGAATTTTAGGTGGCTGCTGCGGCGGCGGCGGTGGCGGTGGCGGTACACGTTGACGAACTTGCGTTGCGTCATCAGGTGTTGCCATTACAATATCAATTACTGGCGTCGGAGCCGCTTTTTCCGCAGGTCTTGATGAGTTTGCAATTAACTTTGCCATAATAACAAACAAAGAAAATGCAATCACACCACCTAGTAATATAGAAACAATTAATCGACCCATATTAACTACCTGCCGTTGCAATTGAGATACGATCTATACCTGCTGCTTTTACTTGATCCATAACTTCAACAACAATACCGTGTTCGGCATTTTTGTCAGCTTGAATAATAATCACATCAGAAGGCTGCTCTGCCATCAAGCGTTCAAGGTTAGCTCGAACACTATCAATATCAATTACCCTTTTATCCATCCAAACATCTCCATCTTCAGTTACAGCGATGAAAATATTTGCATTTTTGGGCATGACAGCCAACGTACCATTAGGTTTATTTACATTAACACCCGCTTCTTTTACAAAAACGGTCGTTACGATGAAGAAGATCAGCATGATAAACACTATGTCTAGCATAGGTGTCATATCAATTTCTGCGTCTTCCTCTTCTACTCTAACTTTTCGACCCATAAGATCCTCTCATTAATGATGGGGCAGACTGTCTATTAACTTTACTTTAGCCATTTTCACTTTAGCTTCTAAACGAGAACTAAAGAAAACGCCAGATAAAGCAGCAACCATTCCAGCCATTGTTGGAATAGTAGCCATAGAAATTCCTGCAGCCATTAGACGAGGGTTACTTGTACCCTGAGTCGCCATGGTCTCAAACACTCCGATCATACCGGTTACAGTGCCTAGAAGACCAATTAGAGGACACATAGCAACAAGAGTTTTTATTAATAACATTCTTGCACTAAGGCCATCCGAAGCTTGCGAAATCCATGTGTCACGGATTCTATGCGCATACCATGAGGTAGTATCACTTCGTGCATCCCAATTGGAAATAATTTCATCTCTCAACTTTGGAAACACTGAAGATAAATACCAATAACGCTCAATCATCAAAACCCACATTAGAAAGAGCGCTAGGGCAACAACGTATAACACGTCGCCGCCGGCAGCGATAAAGTCCCTGACAGACTCCCATAGTTCTATCAGGTATAACATATTAAACTTTCTCCGACTCAGCGTGAGCCGCTACTATGCCTGCAGTTTGCTCATCAAGAATATGTACAATAGACTTACTACGTCCTGAAACAATACTGTGAGTTAATAGTAAAGGCAATGCAGCAATAATACCTTGAGCCGTTGTTACCAACGCCATTGAGATACTACCAGCCATCAATTTAGGGTCACCTGTACCGAACAAAGTAATTTGTTGGAAGGTTAAAATCATACCAAGTACTGTACCTAATAGACCTAAAAGCGGAGCCATTGCAGCAAAAATCTTAATCACATTAATACCACTGTCAATTTTAGGTAATTCACGCAATATAGCTTCATCTAGTTTCAACTCTAGAGTTTCAACATCAGCTGATTTATTTTCTCTATAAACAGTCAGTATACGACCAAGAGGGTTACCACTTGAAGGATTCTCAATGTTTTTAACTTGCGAGCTGATTTTGCCACTTACGATAGTTAAAGTAACAATTTTATATAAGCCAATTAATAAACCAATAGCTAACATAACTGTTATGACATAACCAACCGTTCCACCTGCATGGTAACGTTCCATCATAGTTGCTTTTTCTTTCAATAGGCCAAGAATAGCACCACTTGAAGGATCAGCATAAAACGGAATTAAACCAGAGGTCGCGGCTCTCATCTCTTGAGCTGATGATAATAAATGACTATCAGGTTGACGACCTAGAGGTTGTACTTTTTCATTTTGGTCGTCATAAACTAAATAACCTTGTTCACCAACTAAGTTGAAAGTACCAATACGCACTACTTCTTGTTGCTGTGAACCACCATCTAGACTAACCACTTCTGTTGTAAAACGAGAAACTTGTCCAGACTCAGTCATTTCAGTTTGTAGAGCAAACCATAAATCTTCTAGCTCTTTAATATTTGGAAGGCCTTTAGATTCTTCAGACATACGCTTTAAAAAAGCACCACGTCCTGGAAATTCAGCACTTACAATTGAAGTAGAAATTTGGCCATAGGCTTCAGCTGATGCTTGACGAACAACACCAAACATTTCACCTAAAGTACCTGTAGCTTGCGTTAATTCAACTTCTTTTTCTGCTAACTTAACTTCGTTATCAGAAAATTGCTTTTGTAAATCATCGCCACGATTTTTTTCTGCTTTAAGTGCAGCTTGGGCTTTTCTTACTAAAGCTTGTTTATCAGCACGAGCCGATTGAAACTCTGCTTCACGTTGTTTGTTAATACGAGCTTCAGAAACGCGATTTTTTTTCACTTCCTGAAGTAATTCTTCTAATGAACCAGCAGCTTGCGCAGTAGAAGCGACTAAAGCAATAGATACGGCTGCTAATATAGATTTAAATACAGTTTTCATCAATATTACTCCGCAGCTGTAATTGGTAGTTTAAGAAGGTCAGGAGGTGTTAATTTATTCGCCATTTTAACAGCGGTAACAACTGAACTAAGGTACTCAGCACCAAGAGTTTCCCAAGTTCGAGTTTTATTATCCCAAACCCAAGCATTCTTTTGGTCTAAAGATAATGCTAATAACGCAGTTCTTCCTAAATTGAAGAAATCAACCGTTACTTCTTTACCTTGATAATCCAATGTACCTTGGTAGGCACGAATAGCACGACCATATTGATTTTCAACTTGGTACGCTTCAATTACCTGACGGAATTGCTCTGAAGTAGTAACATTAGAGTTACCCATAACATCTCTTAAACGCTCAACTCTGTCTTTACGCTCTTCAAGGTTAATAGGAACATCAAGGTCGATAAACTGCTCTAAGCTATCAATCATTCTGAACATCAAAGGAACTACGCCGCGTTTTACGCCATCAATTCCGTCGATTTGACGTTGCAATGAATCAATACCACGTTGCTGATCAGCAACAAGTGTCGCAACATAATCGTTATAGACTTTTAAAGTTTCTGTTTCGTCAACAACACCACGGTATTCGACAAATAACTCCTGAGACTGTTCATAAAGTTTATTTATCTTTTCTTGGGATTTCGCTGCAGCCACATGAATAATTGCTTCTTCTTTATGAAGATCATTTAAAGGGTCTGCAGAGACAACGGTGCTGCTACCGAGTGCACAAGCACCAACTACGGCAGAAGCAATTAGATTTCTCTTGCTCATTTTGGACATAATTCCCAACCAATTTTTATTTTGAATCCTTGTTACACTTTTAATTAAGCTAGCAAGGGGCTTTTAAGCTCTGTTTAAGGGGCTTAGTGAAGAAATACAACACTAAGACTCAAGAATATTCACACGGATAGCCGCAAATTGTCAAGGCACAACTAAGACCAATAGTTAAGATTTAGTAAAATATTTTGATTGCTTTTGGGGTAAATATAAAATAATGCTAACAAACGGATTAAACTTTAATATATTAGTTCAAAAATCACACAGGTTTAGCTTATATATGGCTTTTGTATATATATGAGTTACTTTAATAATAAAATCACTCAATTTTTTTCCGCAAAAAAAAAGGCCTCTTATAGAGACCTTATTCACTTAAATCAATTATTTGTCCAATTAATAATCAAAAGAAAAACTTAACTGCACATAGCGCGGAGTTTGCCAATTATTGGGTAAACCAAAAGTAGGGTCTTGTTCACCTAAACTTAATTCGACGTTTTCGCGATAGTAGCGAACTGCATCACTATTAAGAACATTATATATGTCTGCACGAACTTGCATATCCATACCTGCCAAATTAAGTGAGTATGCGGCACCTAAATCAAGTGTATTGATCCAATCGGTTGTGCCATAACTACCCCGCGGGTTGAATGTGAAATTAGCATCTGCACCTTGATCACATAAATCACTACACACATAATATGTCTGAACGTATTCCAGAGACCCTATTTCTGGGTAAC
Organism: Paraglaciecola sp. L3A3; assembly: GCF_009796765.1. Classification (NCBI taxonomy): domain Bacteria; kingdom Pseudomonadati; phylum Pseudomonadota; class Gammaproteobacteria; order Alteromonadales; family Alteromonadaceae; genus Paraglaciecola; species Paraglaciecola sp. L3A3. The sequence continues at coordinate 1,990,830 of NZ_CP047023.1, read as the reverse complement.
CGACCCCAAAACCATTACGAGGACGGCCCGACTCTACTCGCAGACTAGCACTGACTGAAAATGCATCTGTTAATTGATAAGCACCAAACATTTTAAACATATGCCGTCTATCATTAGGTAAATTTCCATATGCGCCATCAGTTAATTCCACATAATCAAAATCAGTAGTCAAACCGGCGTCCGCCTGATAATTGTCTGATTTTACCAGTCCTTCTGTATTACCGTATGAATGAGACCATGTATATGATGCAGACAACATCCATACTTCATCCCATTGACGATCTATATTCACAACTACAGAATTATAATAACGTTCTGCAACAGGATAACCTAAATCTGCACTTGAAATAGTGATCACACCATCTCCGATACCATCACAATCAGTATCGATATTAACCTGCATATCTTTACCTGGATTGCCTAACACGTAATTACCATCTACATGACCACAACCATAAGCCTTTTCAGTAAAGTGATCGATGAGCATATCATCAATGGCGCCGGCTAATTCACGACGGACACCTTTAATTCCCCAAGACCAATCATCATTAATTATAGCTTGATAGCCAACTACAAATTCATCTTGAAACATAGGATCTAATGCTTGATCAACAATCACACTAGTATCAGGTTCCACTCCTCGAGAAGTGACGTGTTCACCAAATTTTTCACCTAACACGGGGAAATAATAAGGAAAACCTTTATATTCTAATTGCTCAACATCAGACAACGCGTAATAGCCATACACATCACTTTGATTGCCAGATAATCTAACATTTGTGTTATTTGCCACAGGTAAAAAATAACGCCCCATATTAGCGAATATTTTTGATTCTCCATCGCCATTTAAATCGAAACTTAAACCAATACGAGGAGCAATCATATTTTCAATTTTAGCAAAGGTTTTGCCGCTTGAATTTTTATTATCGAAAGTATCGCTGCGTAATCCTAACTGTAAAGTGAAGTTATCAGTAACACTCCAGATATCCTCGATATATATGGCTGTAGATTGCGTTTCAAATTCACCACCGACAGTTCTAACACGTTGTCTGGCATATTGAGTTACGCCATCAGGGACCATCACTTCTGGTGTTAAAGATGTACCAGGTACGCCATCAAATAAAATCCAATAACCGCCATCTCCCTCCCCTGAATATTTTTCCTGCCCAAAAGAAGTGTTAGTTTCACTATCATATCCAAATCGAATAAAGTGCTCGCCTAAGGAGTATTCAGCGTCTAGCCGAAAAGCTTTTCTGCTGTCCTCCCCCACTTCAACAAAATAGTCATTCAAGGATGCACAGCCTATGTCATATCCAACACTAAATTCTCGTACATCAAGCACCATATTACAGTCAGATTGATTATCAGCTAAACTGGTGATGTTATACTTATTTTCACCGTACAAAGCAGAAATAGTGAAATCACTAGTCCAGTAGCCGGTGTATTTAACTGAAAAATTGTCACCGCCTGAACTCGTAGTTGAAGTTGAAATTAAGTTTGTTTTTTGGTTAGTTGTTACATCATATTCATGATTAAAATCCACTACATCATTTGCATCGGAAAACGCTAAGTATTCCAATAAATGTTGATCATTAATATGCCAATCAATTTTAGCTCCCCAAAAGGCGTCTTCTTGGCTACGATCTCTAAAACCATCACCTCGACTAACTATATTCTCACCTTTATAAGATTTAGGATTATAGATAGCATAGAAAAACAAGGTGTCTTCAATAATCGGACCAGAAGCATATATATTACCGTTTATATTACTACTTCTATCCGCACTGTTAATAATAAAAGGGTCACCGGTCGCATCAGATACATTCGGAGATGATGAACGCAGTGCATCTGGGGTATAAAATATATTTCCACCAAATTTAAATTCATTAGTGCCGCTTTTTGTTACCGCATTAATCACTCCACCTGTAGAACGACCAAACTCGGCAGAATACCCACCAGTTTTAACTTGAAATTCTTTATAAAATTCGAAGGGCACAGTTGAAAAACCAACACCATTCCTGAAATTAGTGACGTTTAAGCCATTGATATACATTGCATTTTCAGCAATTGATGAACCGCCAAAAGAAGCAAAGTTACCACCTGAACCTGCCTCGCCAAAACGAGAGTCCCCTTGTGTGGTACCTGGAGCCAACAAAGCCACTGCGGTTACATTTCTAGCAACGGGAATACGATCTAATTCAAGTTCACCAATATTCAGTGATGACTCTGATGAACTAATATCGATAATAGCTAAGTGAGCGCCAGTCACTTGAATACGCTCCATTCCATTTTCTACCATTGGAATGTTAGCTGAGTTAGAACCAATACGAACGGCAAGGTTCGTTATAGAATTGGTTTCATAACCATCTCTTTTAACTGTAACCTCATAAAATCCTACGGGAAGTTTACTAAAACGATAACTACCTGTGTCATCACTTTCAATCGTTCTGGTAAGACCCGTTTCGGTATCCACAACCGTTATTTGGGCATCAGCTAAAGGATTATTTCCGTCAACTAACACTTTGCCTGATAAAACCCCATCATTGTTGCTTGCAATAGCAGGTAGTGCGATCCCCAAAGAAATAGCCACAGCTAACGCGGCACCGTTTTTTTTAAATGTAAACATGCATTCTCCCCAGAACATAACAAATTGATGTTATCTAGCTTGTCGTTAAAACGACTTATTAATTAATTATTATAAACTTGCGGCAGGATACTATAGACAAGTACATAAACGATCAACTTAAGCGGTAAAAATCTGATACATTTCAAGACTGCTTAAAAATACTGAGCACTCTAATAACAAGCATAAAAATCAAACAATTTCCAATATTTCGGCTTTACGTATATAGTAAATTTTACTATTAAGTTTTAGGAAATATTAAATGAAACTAGATGATGATATTCATAATTATTATGAACACTTAGTATTAGAGAGGATCGAATATTTAGGTTTAAATAAAACCAAAAGTGAAGATTATTTAGCTGATTTATGTTGTTTAGCGCTCAATCAAATTCCACCAAGATATATCAGGTTTGAGGTAGACATGTCTTTTTATTTGCCTACAAATGAACGTCAACAAATGCAGATGAATGCAATAAATGCAGTCGATAAAGCAATAAGCTTTTTAGACAATACATCTAGCGAGGATAAATAAACCAAAGAATAACAGAAAATTGGTGGTGCCCTCCCAGCCGCACCTCGGCACATGAGTCGTTTGCTGCGGCTGCTCCCTTCCAGGCCTGACCGAGTCCACAAAGTATCATTGCGAGGGGACCGAAAGGCCACCATTGAAAACTTAAATAAAAACATTAAATGCACTTATTTAAGGGAGCGCATTATGAAGAATGCCTCCCGTATATGCAACTTAAATTAGCAAAAATTGTATTAAAAATTTTAGCGCTCATTTATCGAACTAAAAAATAAATTATCTATCAACTATTTTTGTTTTCTAGAATAGCGTAAATTTATTAGAAACAAGAATAACTATTAAAAATTCAAATGTTTTAGGATAAACGTCCTAAATATATCTTGATTAAGATATAAAACTTTATCAAAATATAATTCTCGCTACTTTGACGCAACACCAAACCAAAATGAAATTAGATAAATTTGACCGTGAAATACTAAGAGTCATGCAAAAAGATGCCACCATATCCATGGCAGATCTTAGTCAAAAAGTGGGTTTATCGCATACTCCTTGTTGGCGCAGAGTTAAACGTTTAGAAGCCGAAAAAATAATTTTACAAAAAGTCACCTTATTAGACAGTAAAAAATTAAATTTAGGTGTGTCGGTATTTATATATGTGTCGCTAAAAAATCATGATGGTGAATCATTAAACGATTTTGAAAAAGCGGTACAAAATATTGATGAAATAGTGGAATGCCATACAACTAGTGGTGATAAAGACTATTTACTGAAAGTGATTGTTGAAAGTATCGAAGAATACGAGTTCATCTTAAAAACCAAACTAACCAACTTACCTTTAGTCGATCATCTAAGTTCTACATTTGCCTTAAAAAAGGTTAAAAACACAACTGAACTGCCAATTAAAAACATATAAAATTATTTATCATAAAGTGTCATAAATTCATCCCTTACTAAATTAGTTTACTATTTTATTTATTCCATATTCACGCAATTTATTGGCGATAGCGGTATGACTCAAATGTAATCTTTTAGCTAATAATCGACTACTGGGATAACTAGGATATAAGCGGGTTAAAAGCTCTTTTTCAAAGCCTTTAACCGCTTCGTCCAAACTGCCAGCAAATTCTTGGCAAATATAATTGTTTGATTGTGGACTAGTTGGCAATCGAATATATTCTTTAAGTAATTCATCCCCCTCAAGCAAACAGACAGCCATGCATATTACATTTTCACATTGTTTTACATTGCCTGGCCAGGAATAACTTTGCAAATAATCCATACATGCTTGGGAAATTTTAGGCGCTTTGCGACCTAATTGTAGACTCTGTTTATTCACAAAAAATTCAATCAATACAGGGATATCGGCCTTGCACTCTCTTAAAGGTGGCATAACTAGGCTGAACTGATTTAACCGGTAAAGAAGGTCTTCTCGAAATGCTCCCTTTACTGTTAAATCAGTTAAATCTTTTTGACTGGTACAAATTAGACGTACATTTAATTTTTCTGACTCACTATTATTTGTTAATCGTTTTACTCCATACTCTAACGCATTAACCAAGCGAGTTTGAGTAGACAAAGGTAAGTCACCTATTTCCTCTATTAATAAGGTGCCTTCTTGAGCTTGCAGCAATAAACCTTCCCGCTCCATTCCAATTTCACTACCAAATAGCATCGCCTCTAGCGCTTCGTTTCCACCAATACAATTCAACTTTAGGAAAGCTTTATCATGTCTGTGGCTGGCATGCTGGCAAGCATTGGCCAACATAGTTTTACCTGTTCCAGTCTCCCCTAAAAGTAAAATATGGCCGTCTAATTCTGCGATACGTTTTGCATCTTTAATGACTTGCTTCATTAATTTACTATTGGCTTGGATCAACGAAAAACTGTCTAAATTAGCTTGATGAAAAGAGGTTAATTGTTGACCTAACCTATATTCGGATTTAAACAAAAATACAGCACCAGCCAAAATATCATTTTTATCTGAATCGGGTACCATTACAGGTAATAAGTCTAATAAGTAGTCTTGGCCTAAAAAGTTCACTTTTTTAGACTGAGATTTAGGAGTTTTACTTTCCAGCCAACGGTGGATATTAAATCCTTTTAAAAATTCAGAAATATCTGTGCCAAGAATATTATCTTTGCTTAAATTAAGCTGATTGATTACCACATCATTTACCAGAATAATTTTGCCTTTAGTATCGATTGATAAAACAGGATCAGGTAAGGTTTGTAATAATGCTTGTAATTGATATTGCTCACGTTCCGTTGGCATAAAAGGGGTAGTTTTTACATCTTCAATGCCATCTAACATACGTATTTTAGGCATCAAATGCTGGAAATTAGCAAATTCGATATTCGGAAAGTTTAAGAATATTTTTCCTTGTTCATCTATTTCAATACCCCGCAGATCAATTTCGTACTCGACCAAAATATCTAATACATCTTGGGTGATCCCTACCCTATCTTTGCAACTAACTTCTAATCTCATAGTTTAACCAAGCGGCCATAATTTCATTAAGTGTAAAGATATTATTACAGATAAAAATTCTTAAACAGTCTTTTAACGTATCTTATTAGTCAACTCAGCCAATAGCTGTTTAGTGATCATAGTCAAATTAGGTTTAGTTACCGAAAGGGAAGGCATAGGCCGACATTCGTTCAGAGCTTTTAAGCCAATCCTTGCAGTTAAAACACTAGCGCCTAAACCTTGTGCAATTCTAGTTGATAACTTTCCCGTTATACCTGCACCCAAAGCGTAATTACCCGCATCAGATAATATCTCTGCAGCACCTGCGTACACCATAGAATGAAAAATATTTTTTATTAATTTTACTCTGCCCCAATATCCCACTTTTACACCGTATATTTCGCTTAATTGATTGATCATCTGCACATTTCGCCACAGTACAATCAGCATATCTAAAAGTGCGAATGGGCTAACCGCAATCATAACTCCAGCAGCAGATGCATTCTTGGTCAAAGTCTTAATAGCTAAATTATCAATAGGTGCAAGGACTTGTTGTTCAAATAGAGATAAAACTTCATTATCAGTCAGATGATCATCCAAATTATCTCGCCAAGCGTTAATCGAGTCTTGATGAATTATAGGCAGGGTTTCAGCTATTTTTTCACACTGTGCTTCGGCCAAGCCAATTGCTGGAGTATGAAATAACTGTTCAGTAACAATCCGACTTTGTTGTTGCCGTTTTACAGACTTCAAACCACGCCACTCGCGCCAAATTAATTGAATAACAAAAAATAACAAACCAACAAAAATCGCAAGCCAAACAGCCGCTAACCAGTCTCTTTTTTCTGTCATCGTAATCACAAAAGAGACCAACTCGGCGACACTGGCGAATAAAACCAGCAGTGATAATGCCGCAAACCGTTTTGTAGTTCTGCCTTTGGAAGAATAATTTAAACTGTCATTGGACTTTTCAACTAATAACTCTATCTGCTCTTCCTGCTCAATTACTGCAAAGTTGTCACTATCAGACAATCTTTCTGCAGGTTTGATTACCGCATCTTCTAATTCAAAATCAACATCTGAGGACAATACTTTAGCGGCTTTTAACACGGTTTTATTTTTTGAATCTGATTTATTGTTCATTTTAATTTGTCTGCCAATAAAAACTCTAAAACTTGATCCATTCGAATATGCGGTAATGAGTGGCTGCCAGCTAAGTTTGTGGGCATAAATTTTGGAAATTCAAAATTTTGGTGCTTCCAAAAATCAGGCTCAGGACATGTAGTGGGCACTTCACCTGGATATAAGGTCAAGGTATGCCCCTCATTATCTATCCCTCTTAGTATGGGCACTTCTTCGTTTTTCACTTTACCCAAACCTGACTTAGACGCTCTAATTGCTGAAATAGCAGTAGATTCACTAAGCACACCTTGGTATTGAGTTTTTTTTCTAGCTTGATGTAACATATTGTCCAGCAGTTTAACTAAGTTAACTTGTTGATCTGGCGTAATATGATCCGCTTTACTGGCTGCAAAAACTAGTTTGTCAATTTTAGGTTCAAACAAACGATTGATTAGATTAGATGTACCGTATTGGAAACTTTTCATCAACCAATCTAGTGCTTTTTGTAAATCCTGAACACTCCGATGGCCACGATTTAAAGCGGTTAAACAATCCACCAAAATAACTTGTCGATCAAACTGCTTAAAATGTTCTTTATAAAATGGTTTCACTACAGCATTTTTATATTGTTCAAAACGCGAGATTAAGATGGCCAAATTGCTGTCATGAGGTGGTTTATTAAGATCTAAGTTTTGATTTTCGATAACACTTTTCGGGATCGGGAAAAAATGTAAGACAGGAGCATTAGTCAATTCCCCAGGCAATATAAATCTGCCTGGCTGTAATAACTGATAACCCTCAGTCTGACAAGTTAACAAATAACGTGAGTACAAACTTGCCACTTTTTGTAGGCTTATTTCATCAGCTTTGTTTAGCAATTGTAAGTTTGTTACTGCCTCTAAAAAATCCCCAGCAAGAGACTGTCGTTTAGTATCTGCTAATTCATCATCACAATGTTCAAGCCAATCAGGATAACTCATTTCTAATAAGGGCAAATCTAATAACCACTCGCCTGGGTAATCTGTAATGTCTAAAGTTAAAGTACTATCGTCGAGTAAATACTGACTTAACCCTTGGGCATTTTTGTATTTTATTTTCAGCCTAACTTGCGACACACCTGTAGTTGAGGCAGGCCATCTGGCTGGATTTTGGCTAAGATCGGACATTGCCTGCTCATAAGCAAATCGATTAAAAATCAAATTTGGTTGAATATCACGTTTAACCCCAATTAACCGGCCTTCAGCCAACACTGAGAAAAAAGGTAAATGTGCTTGCTCATTTGCTTCTAATAATTGATTAACTAATGAAGTAATAAATGCAGTTTTACCACTCCCACTTAACCCTGTTACCGCTAAACTGATGTGATTATCAGTGAATCTAGATGCAGTTAGTTTTAACTTTTGTTTAGCTCGCTGAATCTGTGGATGTTTAAAAATAGAGTGTTGCATAATACCTTTTACTAAAATTGTCAGAAATGTAGAGTCGGTTCTAGACTCATCAATTTACACTATCAAAGCTGATTAATTTCTCTGTTCAATTGAAATTCAGCAGAGGTGACGTATTTTTCCATTTTCCTTAAACGATTTTCATTGCTATCAAAACGTTGTTTAATATCAAATAATGCTTGTGAAGGAAGCTCGCCTGCTTGCCATACTTTAGATTTAACCACCACCTTTTCAGGCTCTGCGGATGTTGAATTATGCCATCCTTTACCAACACTTTTATCAGTATTATATTTTTGACTAAACACCTGATGTTGACTTAAGTGATTAGGCTTTTTTTCTAAAATAAACCAAGCCGCAATATAACCAAAAAAAATAAAGGGTCCAGCTAATAAGAAAAAACCAGAAACCATCAAGATACGAACAACCCAAGATTCCATACCAAAATAATCAGCAATACCCGCACACACGCCAGCTATTTTTCCTTTACTGGGATCCCGGTACAAGGCTTTTCGTGCGTTCATACTTTGTTTCTCCACTGGGGGGCTTCAGCATCTAAAATAGACTCTAAAGTATGAATACGATCTGTCATGTTATCGGCTCTATTTGCTAATTCTTGTAAGCTTGCATATTGCTCAGCAGACAGACCTTGGTTTATTTGTCGCTTACTTCGATAATGCATAATTAGCCAAATCGGAGCAACGAATAGCAAAAATATAACAATAGGCGCGACAATTATTCCAACAACATCTTCCACAACGACTTCTCCTTACTTGACTGACAATTTATTTTTTATTTGTTGAAGTATTAGCTTGCATACTTTTTTTAAGCGCAGCTAATTCATTATCAATTTCCTCATCAGATTCTAGATCGGCAAACTCATCTGCTAAGGTTTTTTTGCCTAAATCATAAGCATCCACTTGTGATTCTAAATCATCTATCTTGCGCTCGTATTGTTCAAAACGTCCCATAGCCGCATCTACTTTACCGCTATCTAAGGTTTTCTTAACTTCTAATCTAGAACTGACTGTTTTCTGACGCAATATAATTGTTTTTTGACGAGCTTTAGCATCAGCTAATTTATCTTGTAATTGGCCTACTTCATTCTGTAATTTACTAATTTGTTCGTCCACAACAGCCAACTCAGAAGAAAGCATCACGCCATGTTCGTCACACTTTTTCTTTTCTTGTAACGCCGCGCGGGCCAGATCTTCTCTATCTTTACTTATTGCCAGCTGTGCTTTGGCTCTCCAATCATCGGCTTCAACTTGCACTTTACGAATTTGCGAAGATATTTCTTTTTTACTAGCAAGGGTTTTAGCCGATGCTGAACGCACTTCAACCAAAGTGTCTTCCATTTCTTGAATAATTAGCCTAACCATTTTGGCCGGATCTTCAGCCTTATCTAAAATTGCATTAATATTTGAGTTCACTATGTCTGTGAAACGAGAGAAGATACCCATAGTTTTTGCCTCTTATCAAAATGTGAATTAACTAATTATTAGTTAACCGAGTTATTGTTTAACTACTTAAACAATATTCAATTAATAGGCCAACATTAGCTTTTCACTAAATTATTGATTTTAAACAAATATTAATTTACAGCTAGGGAGATGAGATCTACAATAATCACTAACTAGACTAGATCTTAGTCGTTTAGACCATATTTTAAGGATATTGATGAGCCGTTTTCGCCAACAAGATAATTTACTAGGTCAATCGAATAATTTTTTAGAAGTATTAGAACAAATATCTCAGATAGCCCCGCTAAATAAACCCGTATTAATCATTGGTGAACGAGGCACAGGTAAAGAGTTAGTTGCAGCCCGCTTACATTTTCTGTCGAAACGTTGGGAACAAACCTACTTAAAGTTAAATTGCGCAGCATTAAATGAAGGTTTATTAGAAAGTGAATTATTTGGTTATGAAGCGGGCGCTTTTACTGGCGCAGCTAAACGCAGAGAAGGCCGATTTGAAACCGCACATAATGGCACTTTGTTTTTAGACGAATTAGCCAATACCTCAGGTATGATCCAAGAAAAATTATTACGTGTCATAGAATATGGCGAATTTGAACGTGTGGGCGGCTCACGCAGTGTCAGTGTCGATGTCAGGTTAATTGCCGCTACGAATGAAGATTTACCAGCATTAGCTGACTCTGGGGAATTTAGAGCGGATTTATTAGATCGATTAGCTTTTGATGTGATTACCCTTCCCCCTTTGCGCGAGCGTAAAGAAGATATCATGATGTTAGCCGAAAACTTTGCTATCAATATGGCAAGGGAATTAGATATGGAATTATTTAGCGGATTTTCCGAAAAAGCCAAAAGAACTTTATTAGATTACTATTGGCCTGGAAATATCCGTGAATTAAAAAATGTGGTAGAAAGGGCCGTCTATCGTAGCAACAACCCCAATTTACCCGTTCATCAAATTATATTAGACCCCTTTGAGTCAATTTATCGACCTAAAGGCAGAATAAAAACGCAAGATAGAATTACCGCCAACGTCTCTCCAGCAGAGTCTCCTATTGTAATAGAACCATTAAATCCTACCCCCCAAGCGGTAAATAATAGTATTGACCAGTGCACGGAATTTCCGGTGGATTTGAAACAATTGTCACAAGATTACGAAATTAACTTAATCAATCAAGCATTAGCAGATAGTCAATTTAATCAAAAGAAAACCGCAGAAAAGTTAGGATTAACGTATCATCAGCTTCGTGGCTATTTGAAAAAATATAATTTATTAGACCAAACAAATGAAAACATGGAATAAAATAAAGTACTCCATACAAACTATTACAGTTTTTATCCTCTGTATTGTTTGCAGTGCATGTGACGAGTTACTTGTGTCCCATGGTGATCAAGATGGGATTATTTATTGCTCAGAGGGAAGTCCAGCAAACTTTAATCCACAACTAGATACCTCAGGTACCACAGTCGACGCATCGTCCCATCAAATTTATGACCGTTTAATAGATTTTGATCCAATCACAGGGGATATAATACCCGCACTTGCCACCAGTTGGGTTATTAGCAAAGATGGTAAAACCTATACTTTTCAATTACGTAAAAACGTATCATTTCATTCGACCCGTATTTTTACCCCTTCACGAACTGTAAATGCTGACGATATATTATTTAGCTTCAACCGTTGGCGATTAGCAGCTCATCCTTATCATCATATTTCTGGCGGAAAATATCCTTACACCGACAGTTTAGGTTTATCTAAACTGATTAAAGACATCAAAAGACTTAACGGCTATAGAGTAGAAATAACCCTTAATAAACGTGAAAGTTCATTTCTTGCTAATTTAGCCACTGATTTTGCAGTGATACTCTCTGCTGAATATGGCGACACACTGATTACTAGAAATCAGCAAGAATTAATTGACCAACAACCTGTAGGTACCGGCCCATATAAACTGTTAAGTTTTCATCAAGATAGATACATAAAATTTACTCAGCATGAAAAATATTGGCGTGAAATAGATTTGACCAATCAATTAATTTTCGATATCACCTCATCCAGTTCATTAAGATTAGCTAAATTACTCACCTCAGAATGTGATGTCATTGCCCTTCCAGCACATTCTGAATTAGAAGTGATTCGCCAGCAGAAAAATTTAACATTAGATGAAATACCTGGTTTGAATATTGGTTTTTGGGCATTTAATACCACTAGGCCACCATTTGATAATCCAGAAGTACGTAAAGCCCTAGCTATGGCTATTGATAGAAATGCCTTAATCGAAGCAATATATTTTGATGGGGCAATTGCCGCTAAAAACTTAGTCCCCCCTACTTCTTGGGCCTATCAATCTGACATAAAAACATTGTCATACAACCCCATAGCCGCGAAAAAAATATTAAGAGAACAAGGTATTGAAGAAGGCTTCTCTATGACTGTCTGGGCTATGCCTGTTGAGAGAGCATATAACCCTAATGCCATCAAAATGGCTGAACTCATCCGAGCATACCTGCAAAATATAGGTATCCAAGTCAATATAGTCACATACGAATGGTCTACCTTTAGAAAAAATCTAACCAAAGGTATGCATGATTCGGTTCTTATTGGTTGGTCTGCAGATAATGGTGACCCTGATAACTTTTATCGACCACTTCTGTCTTGTGATTCAATTAAGTCAGGTACCAATAGAGCCATGTGGTGTTCTAAAGAATATGATAAATTAATTAATCAAGCGTTAGATTACGAATATATTGATGAGCGAGCCTATTTTTATGCCAAGGCAAATGAATATTTAGCAGACAAGATGCCCCTTATTCCCATCGCTCATGCAACCCAATATCAAGCCTACAACAACAAAGTGACAGGCCTGATCATTAATCCATATGGCGGCATTAGATTTGGTGGAGTCAGTAAAAAATAATGATAAACGTCATACTCCGATATACTAACTTGATGCTTATTACTTTACTCGTACTAAGCTTTGTGTCTTTTTTCTTAGCCTATTTATTTCCAGGTCAACCAATAGAAAACCTTACAGGTATTAAGATAAATACAATGCCTGAGAACTACGCCAGTAGTTTTTCTTATCAATCGGGAGAAACGCTATTAGTCCAATATTGGCATTATATGGGCGAATTGTTTGCTGGAAATTGGGGCTATAGTTTTAGTTCAGGCTTGCCGTTATATGAAGAAATTTCTTATGTATTACCCGCCAGTATAGAGCTAAGTGCCTATGCACTCATTCTATCAATAGTAATTGGCATCCCGCTAGGCTTTTTAGCAGCATTGAAACATCACAAATTACCTGACTATTTACTGCTTTCAATAAGTGTTATCGGTTACTCAATCCCAGTGTTTTGGTTAGCCTTGTTAGTTATTTTAATATTTTCACTGCAGTTTGGCTTATTTCCATTATCTGGTCGTATTAGCCTATTTTTTGATGTGCCGAATGTTACAGGCTTTATTTTAGTCGATGTATTATTGTCAGATATTCACGATAAACGAGCTGCTGTTTTTAATGTTATTCGACACTTGATATTACCCACTTTATCTATAGCTTTAGTTACTACAACCTTGATTATTCGTATCACTAGACGTTCAGTCATTGAAACTATGAATATGGAATTTATTAAGGCAGCTTACGCCAGAGGACTCACTGCCAGACAAGTGCTTTTTCGTCACGGCATCCGTAATGCATTAATGCCTATTTTTCCACTGCTGGCTATGCAGTTTACGACACTTCTGACAAACGCCATGATAGTTGAAACTATATTTTCTTGGCCAGGATTAGGTAACTGGTTAATTCAAGCTATATACCACCAAGATTACCCTGCTATTCGAGCCGGAATGTTAACCGTCTCTGTTTTGGTGGTGGTATTTACCATGTCAATAGAACTCACTATACGCTTAATGGATCCTAAACGAAGAAGGCTTAAACATGCCACGATTTAGTTTATATCAAGAGGAGTATCACCCTTCCCCTCTACAATTTACTTGGCTAGAATTCCAAAAAAATCATATTGCAGTAGTGGGCCTGTTTTGTTTGTTATTTTTTGTTGTGATAACAATATTTTGCCCAATTTTAGCGCCATTTGATCCCTTATATCAGCAAGCAGGAGACCTGCTAATTCCACCAGCTTGGTATGCCAATGGCGGGATTAGCCATCTATTTGGTACAGACGCTCTAGGCCGAGACTTACTTTCTAGGGTGATATATGGCTGTCGAATGACCTTTGGCATTAGCGCTATTTTAGTAATATTAGCCATGTTAATTGGTGTGGGCTTAGGTGCAGTTGCGGGGATGAGTAAAGGGTTTAAATCTAGCTTTCTCAATCATACCTTAGACTCAATTCAAGCAATCCCTACGTTATTAATTGCCATCATCATCATTGCTATTTTAGGCACTGGGTTAGTTAATAGTATGTGGGCCATTATGCTGGCTCTTATCCCTCAATTTGTTCATCAAACGCGGGAATTTGTCAGTACTGAAATGAAAAAAGAATATATTTTAGCGGCAAAACTAGATGGCGCAAATAATATCACAATATTTATTCGTTCGATTATGCCTAATATGGTAGAAGCCTTAGTAGTTCAAGCCACATTGGCCTTGTCTGTTTCGGTATTAGATATCAGTGCACTAGGTTTTCTTAATTTAGGAGCGCAATCCCCTTCTCCCGAATTAGGCACAATGCTGTCAGAAGGTATCGAAGTGGCTTATATTGCCCCTTGGACCATAGCCATACCCGGTGGAGCTATTTTTCTAATGATGGTTTCTATTAACCTAGTGGGTGATGGTTTGCAGTCAGCATTACGAAATAGATTATTAAAATCATGAATTTACTTGATATAAAAAACCTAACATTAGAAATTGATATTTCTGGAGAATGGGTAAAAGCTCTAGACAAAATCAACCTTGTGATTAACGAAGGACAAATTCATGCTCTAGTGGGTGAATCTGGCTCAGGTAAAAGTTTAATCGTTAAAGCTATTGTTGGTGCATTGCCTAGAAGATGGAAAATCACTGCCGATAGAATGACATGGCGAGGACAAGACTTAACGAGTATGTCTATCCGAGAGCGAAGAAAGCTCATCCGGCAAGACATATCAGTAATATTTCAAAATCCAATTGATTCTCTCGACCCATTATTGCCTTTAGGTGTTCAACTAAAAGAACTATTGACCGGTGATAAACTTAAAAGCAGTTGGTTTTGGCAAAATAATTCTCAAAAAAATAAACTCGCCATTGAACTGCTACACAAAGTGGGTATCAAGAATCATAAATTATGCTTGATTAGTTATCCCCATCAAATTGCTAACGATGTTTTACAGAAATTTATGATTGCCATGTCCTTAGCTTCCGAGCCTAAATTAATCATTGCAGATGACCCAACTAAAGGCATGGAAGTTAACTCTAAAACTCAAATTTTAAATCTACTGAGCCGAGTCAACCAAGTACGACAAACTAGTATCTTATTTGTCAGCCATGACCTGCTCGCCATTTCTAGCATGGCTCATTTTATGACTGTTTTATATTGTGGGCAGACTGTTGAAACAGGCGAACTAAAAAAATTAAGAAAAAGAGCCTTTCATCCATACACACAAGCCTTATTAGACAGTGCACCAAGTTTTAGAAAAGATTTAGCACCGAAATCACGTTTAAGTTCTTTAGCTGGCACAATTCCTACGCTTCATCACTTGCCAATAGGTTGTCGGTTAGGCCCAAGATGTCCTAGAGCCAGAAAGGAGTGTGTAGTCACACCTGCAGTACGTAGAGTGCATACTCACCACTATAGTTGTCACTTTCCATTACATTGGGATGCTAAATAATGGATTTAATTAGTGTAGAAGAACTCACTTACCAAAAATATTTGCGTAAGTTATTTGGTCCTCCGGTGCCATTATTTGAACTTGGACCTGTGAGTTTTAAAATAAAAGCTGGCGAAACATTAGCTGTTGTTGGCGAAAATGGCTCAGGAAAATCTTTGCTGGCAAAATTACTGATTGGCTTAGAACAACCCACCAGCGGTAAAATATTTCTCAATGGTCACGATTTACAACTCTCAAACCTACAACAGAAATGTCATGATATTCGGATGATCTTTCAGAATACCAATGAGTCATTAAACCCCAGTCTTACATTAGCCGCTATTTTAGATGAGCCTCTTCGCCTAAATACCCAGTTAACCGAACAGGAACGAGCAGAAAAAATTGAACAGACCTTAAAACAAGTTGGCCTCATGAATGACCATAAATTTTTTTATCGGCATATGTTATCTGACGGTCAAAAACAAAGGGTTGCCCTTGCTAGAGCGATAATACTCAATCCTAAAATTATCGTTGCCGATGAACCTTTTGCGGCACTCGACCCTTCAGTGCGTTCTCAAACCGTCAACTTATTGATGAGATTACAAAAAGAACTAGGACTTGGCTTTATTTTTATATCCCACAATTTAGGAATTGTTCGTCATATTTCAGATAAAGTGATAATTATGAAACAAGGAAAAGTAGTTGAGACAGGTAAAACAGATGTTATTTTCAACTGGCCAAAAGCCGAATACACAAAAAAATTAGTTGAAGCTCATCAAGCTTTAATTAATCGCCACAACGATTAATGAATAAATCGTTATACCAATAAAAAGCAAAAACCCGCCAAAAGGCGGGTTTTCTTATAAGTTAACGGTAACGCAAAAATTAAATTAACCTAGCTTTTCTTTGATACGTGCAGAACGACCAGAGCGTTCACGCAAGTAATAAAGTTTAGCACGACGAACAGCACCACGACGTTTCACTTCAATAGAACTGATTGCCGGGCTGTGTGTTTGGAATATACGCTCAACACCTTCGCCGTTAGAAATCTTACGAACTGTAAAAGCAGAGTGTAGGCCACGGTTACGTTTAGCGATTACTACGCCTTCGTATGCCTGAAGACGTTCTTTTTCGCCTTCTTTAACGCGTACTTGCACAACTACTGTGTCACCAGCAGCAAATGCTGGAACGTCAGTTTTTAGCTGCGCTTCTTCAATTTTCTTGATGATATCTTGATTTACTTTACTCATCATATCCTCTCATTCTAGATTAACTGTCATTATGCTGCGGCAAACTCAGTAGGAATAAATCCAACAGTTTTTGCTGCTCCTCAGTCAGGGCTAGATCGTTTAATAATTCAGGGCGTCGTTGCCAGGTTCTACCTAACGACTGTTGTAAACGCCACTGCCTGATTTTTTCGTGATCACCACTCAATAACACTTTAGGAACCAGTTCCCCGTTCAAGTTTTCAGGCCGAGTATAGTGTGGACAATCTAACAAACCATGACTAAAAGAGTCTTGTTCTGCCGATTGTTCATGGCCTAATACACCGGGTACAAACCTTGAAACCGCATCCATTAAGATCATCGCAGGTAGTTCGCCACCACTTAACACGTAATCACCTATTGACCATTCCTCGTCAACTTGTGTTTGTATTACACGTTCGTCGATACCCTCGTAACGACCAGCAACTAAAATCAAACTATCATTTTCTGAAAGCTGTTTTACACCCGCTTGATCTAACTTTTTCCCTTGTGGAGAAAGGTAAATCACTTTAGTTTTTCTTCCAGCAGCTGCTTTAGCTGCGAGAATAGCATCAGTCAAAGGCTGAACCATCATCAGCATGCCAGGTCCCCCACCGTATGGTCGGTCGTCGACAGTGCGATGTTTGTCGTGAGTAAAGTCTCTTGGATTAAAACACTCTACTTGCAACACGCCATTTTTAACGGCTCGCCCTATTACTCCCTGTTGGGTAAAAGTCTGAAACATTTCTGGAAACAAACTTATTACACCAAACCAACGATGAGGTAACTGACTAGAATCTTGCATTAAAATGCAGGATCCCAATCTACTGTAACCGTTTTCGCCTTCCGATCCACTTGCTTGATAACTTGATCTAACAAGTAAGGAACCATGCGTTCTTTCTGACCAAAAGCATCATTCAAATTGGCTTTTACTAACATTACGTCATTAGCACCAGTTTCGAATAATTCTTTTATAACACCCAAGTTATAACCTTTATCGGTGATAACCTGCATGCCGACTAATTCACGCCAATAAACGTCACTGTCATCTAATTCAGGTAGCATTTCTGCTTTAATAGAGACTTCAAGATTTTTGATACTTTCAGCATCATCCCGAGTTTCAACCCCAACCAGTTTGGCAACTAACCCTTTATTGTGTGTTCGCCATTGGTCGACGACGTACTCATTGCCTTCTTGCACTTGACCCAAAAGCCAAGGAGTGTAGGCAAACACGCCCTCTAAATCATGAGTATAAGATGTGACCTTGACCCAACCTTTAACACCATAAGGTGCACCGATTTTGCCTATCACTAATGTGTCAGATGCGAGACTCATTTATTTATACCCTTAAATATTTTAGCAACTGCAATTAAGCTGCTGCTTGTGCATCTTTTACCAAGCGTGCAACACGGTCAGATAAGCCTGCGCCTACCCCAACCCAATGCTCAACACGGCCTAGATCTAAGCGTAAACGCTCTTCTTGACCCTGTGCTGTTGGATTGAAAAAACCAATGTTTTCAATGAAACGACCATCGCGTGAACGACGACTGTCTGCAACCACTACTTGATAAAATGGACGCTTTTTAGCGCCACCACGCTGTAAACGAATAGTAACCATATATGCCTCAAACTCGTTGTAGCGTTAACGTTAACTTAACTTACCCCACCTAACTAATGTCAGATAAAAGGCCGCCGTATTGTACGGATTTCAGCTGTTTATGCAAGCCTAATTCAAGTAAATATGAATATATTTAACCTGAATACTGGATAAGCCGAACCGCTCGGTAACGCTCTTTTTATGCCTAGCGGCGTTGGATTGTCTAGCAATAACACGTTATTACGTACGACAATCCGCCTTGCTATACACGAAAAATTTCGTCACCGAGTGAGTATTTAGGTTGGGGAATTTGGACTAACATGTGTAAGCCATTGAATTATAAATTAATATTTAGCTTAAACGATACTTCTTATCCAGGGCTCAGGTTATTTACTTTGTGGTGATGGCATTAGATAGGGAGATGTTGTGAGATCCATTATGTTGCGGAATGACACACTTTACAGTTTGTATTTTTTCGAAGATTAAATGTTTGCCACTGACTGTTCTTAGCGTCAAATATCATTAGTTTATTATTTGCTACTAGACCAAATTCAGTTAATAATTTTATGGTCTCTAAAGCTTGCATAGCACCAATTATGCCTACCAGAGGGGACATTACGCCAGCTTCCACACAACTCAGTTGTTGCTCAGCAAATAATGTACTTAAACATTGGTAACATGGGTTTTGGGGACTAGGCACAAAACAACATATTTGCCCTTCCATACGGATTGCCGCACCAGAAACAAGAGGTACTCCTTGCTTAACCGAAGCGTCATTTAGTTGATTTCTTGTGGCTAAGTTATCACTACAATCGACTATTATATCAATCCTATCTAAGATTTTTGGTAGCTCATTCTCAGATATTCGCTGTTTAATACATTCTATATCGCACTCGGCATTTAAAGCCTGTAAAGATACTTTAGCTGAATCACACTTAGCCAGTCCAACATCTTGCTCGCCATGCAATATTTGTCTTTGTAGATTAGAAGAATCAACTTTATCATCATCAACTAAGATGATATTTCCTACTCCAGAAGCAACCAGATATTGTGCTGCAGCACAGCCTAAACCACCAACACCAATGAGTAATACTCTACTATTTAGCAAAATTTCCTGTTTGTCTAAATCAAAGCCTTCTAGCGATATTTGCCTGTTGTAACGCATCGCTTGTTTGGCTGTTAAAGTTTGCTTCATAATTTTTCTGCTCGGTAATCTTCTGATTGGTAATCCGTAACAAATTTAATAAAGTCATTTTCTGCAAGGGGACGGCTGAAATAATAGCCTTGAATTTCATCACAGCCCATAGATTTTAATAAAGACAACTGCTCTAGTTCTTCCACTCCCTCGGCAATCAATTTAAGTTCAAGGTTACGACCCAATTCTATAATGGTTTTAACTATTGACTGATCTGCAGCCTCAGTTTGAATATGCCGCACAAATGATTGATCTATCTTAAGTTTATCAATCTGAAATTTCTTTAAATAACTTAAAGATGAATAACCTGTGCCAAAGTCATCAATAGACAGTTTAACCCCAAGTTTTTTCAGTTGTTCTATGGTATCAATTGTCTCTTGTTCATTATAAATAATCACACCTTCAGTTATTTCTAACTCTAAGTGTTTAGCCGGTAAATTAGCTTCTTTTAATACTTGCGTAACCTTATGTAAAAAGTCAGCTCGAGCAAATTGAATAGGAGATATATTAACCGCAATAACTAAGTCGTGTAATCCTAAATCAAACATCTGGCGGGCTTTATGACAAGCTTGGCTTAATATCCAATCACCTAAATTAACAATCAAACCAGAGGTTTCGGCAAGCGGAATAAACTCAGCAGGCGATATCCACTGGCCGTTTCTTTGCCAACGAATGAGCACTTCAGCTCCGACAATTTTTTTATTTAACAAACAAAGTTGTGGTTGAAAATACAATTCAAATTGTTTTAAATCGATAGCAGTTTTGAGATCCTCAACTAATTGCTGCTGATATTGCAGTTTTGCCCCCAACTCAGGAGTAAACACCACATGGTTTTTGTTATCACTTCTAGCTGATTTATCTAGCGCAGCCATAGCACTTAACAACAATTCGGTATAATTGGCCCCATGTTCAGGGCTACAAGCAAAGCCGAAATCAAGCTTAACTCTATATTGGCAATGAAAAATAGTCGCCGCTAATTTTTGTTCTATATATTCAATTAATTGTTCAATTTGCGGTTTCGACAAATAATGTACACTTATTAGTGCGAAGTTTTTCTCGCCTACTCTATAAGCTTCAAAGTAGTCTGCACCTAAGCCATTAATAATATGTTGGATAGACACGCCCACTTCTTTGACAACAGTTGATGCTGCAGTAAGGCCGCTGCGGGAGATAAGTTGACTGTATGAACGAATTTCTAATAAACCTAGCGAAAAGGGTGTTTTTGCGAGAGACAATTCATCTACCGCTTTTTCTAATTCATAACGTTTTTTTAGACCCGTTTCTGGATCATGTGTTGCTCTATATTCCAGTTCTTTTTCAACATCCCTGCGAGCAGTAATGTCAGTTAAATGAATATCCCATTGCATTTGGTCCGCTAACCAATGTAATTCACATTGAAAATAAACAGCACCTGTATCGTATTCAAATAATAATGAATCGGTATTTTCATCACTCAAGACTAACTGTTGATAATAATCTAAATTTGTAGCTAATAAAGCCGTAGCTTGCTCGCTAGGTTTACCTAATTGTTCTAAGAAACGTTTACAGGCAGGATTACTATAGGTCACCTGATTATGTATATCTAAGCTGATCACAGGATTTGGATTTCGTTTAGGGAACAAAGACAAACGTTCACTATTGGCATTGCTAAGTAGATAGGCTTTCCAAGCGCGGATCACACTATAAACAATCAATAAAGTAACAAAACCATAGAACATAACAAAAAAGCTAATTTGACCTAAACCTCTGGTAATTGAGTTTTCAGATCGTTTGACGTTATTTCTGGTTAACTCAATTAAGTGTTGTAACTCAGGCATCACAGTCTCTCTTATTTGACTGATTTTTTGAAGTTGTTTTCTGGCCAATTGCCAATTCGTTTCTGGAGAATGGATATTAGTTACAAACTGCTCGCTAATTAAGTCAAGGGTGGCCAATTGTTCAAGGGTAGTTTTTAGCGGCGCAATAGCGCCAAATTTGACAAATAAAGCACTTAATGAGTTATGAGTTTTTTGTTTGATTTGTAGGTAATGTTCTGAAAACTTGATTTCATCTTCAGTGGCATAATACTCGTATAAAAAACGTTCTTGTTCAGTAATACTATTATTAATTTCACGAAGTAAATCATAAGTCGGCAATTTTTTTGTGATCAAGCCCCTAGTGTTTTCAACAATCTGATCACCGGTATAAAAAATAAATCCACTTACCAAAACACCCAAAATGAATATCAACACAAAAATAAAATTAATAAGGGTAAAAGAAGGTTTATTTGTAATATTCATAGGTAAAGTTATAGCGCCTGATCATTGAATGTAGGACAGCAAATTAACGCATTTATTTACTGTCCGTTAATGGCGAACTAACGGGGAGGAAACATTCCACCCATCCCACCAGGTCCGCCTGGAGGCATCATACCTTTCATGTTGCGCATCATTTTTTTCACCCCACCGCCTGACATTTTTTTCATCATTTTTTGCATTTGGGTAAACTGTTTCAGCATTCTATTGACGTCTTGAATTTGAGTACCAGAACCTGCTGCGATGCGACGTTTTCGACTACCTTTAATGACTTCTGGTTTACTGCGCTCTCCGGGAGTCATGGAATTAATAATAGCTTCCATCTGATTAAATGACTTATCGTTTGCTTTGTCTTTAATTTGTGCAGACATATTACCCATACCAGGCATTTTATCCATAAGCGACATCATGCCACCCATGTTACGCATTTGTTCCAATTGTTCTTTAAAGTCTTGAAGATCAAAGCCTTTGCCTTTTTGTACTTTTTTGGCAAGTTTTTGCGCTTTATCTTTATCGACTTTACGTTCGACTTCTTCAATTAAACTAAGAACATCACCCATGCCCAAAATACGAGAAGCGACACGCTCTGGATGAAAAGCTTCCAAGGCATCAAGCTTTTCCCCCATCCCCATAAATTTAATAGGTTTACCTGTGATATGTCTAACAGACAAAGCAGCCCCACCACGGGCATCACCATCTGCTTTTGTCAAAATAACACCTGTTAGTGGTAAGGCATCATTAAATGCTTTAGCCGTATTCGCGGCATCTTGACCTGTCATAGCATCAACCACAAAAAGTGTTTCAATCGGATTAATAGCTTTATGTAAGGCTTGAATTTCTTCCATCATTTTGCCATCAACATGCAAGCGACCAGCGGTATCCACCAATAACACATCAAAAAAGTGTTTACGGGCAAAATCTATTGCTCCTTCCACAATATCAATTGGTTTTTGTTCAATTGAAGAAGGAAAAAATTCAACACCGACATCTGTGGCTAAAGTTTCTAGCTGTTTTATAGCGGCTGGGCGATATACATCAGCACTCACCACTAACACTTTTTTATTTTCTCTTTGTTTTAATAACGCAGCCAGTTTACCGACACTGGTAGTTTTACCCGCACCTTGCAGGCCTGCCATTAAAACAACGGCTGGCGGTTGCGCAGCTAAATTAAGAGATTCGTTGACGTTTCCCATTACAGATTCAAGTTCAGATTGAACTATCTTAATAAAAACCTGCCCTGGGTTGAGACTTTTACTAACTTCAGTCCCAACAGCTCTTGTTTTTACTTGAGCGATAAAATCTTTTACTACAGGTAAAGCAACATCAGCTTCAAGTAGTGCCATTCTCACTTCACGCAAGGTATCTTTTATATTGTCTTCAGTTAATCTTCCTCGACCACTGATATCTTTAAGGGTTTTACTTAATCGTTCTGTGAGATTCTCGAACATCTGCTTATTACCTAGATTTGTTAATTAATAGGATTATATCGAATAAGCACTCAGATAAGAATGCCGATTAGCTTATATAAGTGCAGATTTTTACCACATGTGCACTAAAAAGTCTGCTCACTATGTAATGTCACCAGAAATAATGATATTTTTAGCCCTGTAAAAACCACACGAATTAAATAAGGACAAAATCACACTCATGTCGTTTTCAACATTTTTAACCAAATACTTCCGAGAGAAAAACTCATGTTGTTAGAATTAGTGTGTTTTGTATTATATTTGCTGACCTCTGGCATCATTGTTACGGGTATGTTTCAAGAGCAAGGTCCAAACAAACCACTGGCCGCCATGACTATTGGTATTGCCATTGTTTTGCACAGCTTCATATTAAAAAACACAGTCTTTGTCGAGCTTGGCCAAAACATGAGCATTTTAAATGTTGCATCTTTAGTGGGGTGGCTAATTAGCGTCACTATGTTAGTTGCCTCATTTAAGGTAGCTAATACAATTTTATTACCGGTAGTATATGGATTTACTGGAGTAATAGTTATCCTGAGTCAGTTGATGCCTGATGCCCATGTGATGCAAGTCAGTGTACAACCTACATTATTAGTTCATGTCAGCTTGGCACTGTTTGCTTATGCTTGTTTAGGTATTGCCTTCTTATATGCTCTGCAATTGTCTTACATCAACTTAAGACTGAAAGAAAAAAATGCTTCATTACTTCATTCATCTTTACCTCCTTTAATGGACGTAGAGCATATATTATTTAAGCTTTTATTAGTGGGCACAGTTTTACTGACCTTGTCACTTGTCAGTGGTTTTATGTTTTTGGACAATATGTTTGCCAAAGAACAAGCTCACAAAACCGTACTTTCGTTATTAGCTTGGTTAGTTTATAGCGTTATTTTATTTGGCCATGCAAAATTTGGCTGGCGAGGTAAATCTGTGATTAGTTTCACTATTATTGGTGGCTTTTTACTCACACTTGCCTATTTTGGTAGTCGCTTTGTACGAGAAGTACTACTTAATTGAGCAACACACTTGAATAGCAAACAATTTGCCCTTAAAGTGCGATTTCATTTTTATCATAGGATTTCCATAATTGGACAACATCGCCAGCAGTAGTTTATTTATTCTCCTTGGTGTTCTAATTCTACTCTCCGCTTATTTTTCTAGTTCTGAAACAGGCATGATGTCGATTAATAAATATCGACTCAAACACTTAGAAAATGAGGGGCATAAGGGTGCAATTCGAGTTCAAAAATTATTAAAAAGACCTGACCGACTAATTGGCTTGATCTTAATTGGTAATAATCTGGTCAACATAGCCGCTGCCTCTATTGCAACTATTTTATGCCAGCGACTATTTGGAGATGTATGGGGCCTATTAATCGCTAATATTGGGCTAACTTTGGTCATCTTAATATTCGCTGAGGTGACACCTAAAACGTTAGCCGCCCTGTACCCTGAAAAAATATCCTTCCCTAGTTCATTTGTGCTATTGCCTTTAATGTTTGTACTTTATCCTTTGGTTTTTTTAGTTAATGGCATTTGTAATGGTTTATTAGCAATATTTCGCATTAATCCTGTGAATGATGAGGGTAAAAATTTAAGCAGAGAAGAATTAAGAACGGTAGTGCATGAAGCCGGCGCCTTAATTCCGCAAAAACACCAAGATATGTTAGTTGGCATATTAGATTTAGAAAAAGTGACAGCCGAAGACATCATGGTGCCTCGTAGTGATATAGTGGCAATTGATATTAATGACGAATGGAAAGATATTCAAAAACAGCTAGTAAATTCTCAACATACTCGAGTATTACTATTTCGCGACAGCATTGATGATGCTGTAGGTTTTGTCCATGTACGTGATGCGTTAAGACTTTTATCAAAAGATCAGTTCACTAAAGCCAGTTTGTTAAGAGCCGTTCGAGAAATCTATTTTACACCTGAATCGACACCACTACACACCCTGATGTATAAATTTCAAGCAGCAAAAGAACGTATTGGTTTAGTGGTAGATGAATACGGCGATATTCAAGGGTTAGTCACATTAGAAGATATCTTGGAAGAAATTATAGGTGATTTCACCACTAGCTTTTTACCCGATCACAGCAAAGAAGCTAATTTACAACAAGATGGCAGTGTTTTAATTGATGGCAGTGCCAATATACGAGAATTAAACAAAGAATTAGATTGGAACTTTCCTACTGAAGGTCCTAAAACACTGAATGGTCTGATTCTAGAATATCTTGAAGATATCCCTGACGCCAATATCAGTTTACGATTGGCAGGTTACCCAATTGAAATAGTCGAAATGAAAGATAACATGGTCAAAACAATCAGGGTCATGCCTGAGTTTTATCGTCAAACAGAAGTTGAATCAACCGAATAAACACTTAGCAAAAACAAAGTTATATTTGCTGTTTTTTCTCACGATTTAATTTTATTTTATTTTTTAAAATTTCAACTTTATCGTTCAAATTACTTAGGCGATCAATAATACTCTGAAGCTCATCATCATGAGTCAGTTGCGATTTTTCAACATGATGCTTAAGCACTTGTTGTAAATGGGCAGGTAAACTTTTTGTCGTCATAACAAACTTATCGGCCAATATATTGCATTTCTAAAGAAAATAAATGGCTTTTTAACAAGCTTTATTGGGGATGGTAAATTGTTTCCACCACGCCCATTTGCTGCTCTACATTATAATCAACCACCACAATACTAGATGTATCAAATAACATCGCACATTGGTTTGTTGTAATATCTTGCAAAAAATAACACACAAATGGCATATGTGTGACCACCAAGATATGTTCTAGATGACTATTTTGTGCAAGTAAAGTATCAATATAATCATGTGCTAACTTAGGATCAGCACTAGGGATTACATCTTCAGAAGTTTCTTCACGAACACAGTTAATAGAATGACTAACCTCTTGATATGACTGTTGTGCTCTTTGAAAAGAACTAACAATGGCTAAATCAATTAATCGATCTTTACCCACATACTGACTAAGCCAGTTGCCAGCGACTTTAGCTTGTTGAATACCATTAGGAGTTAAGCATCTTTGACTATCTTTTAAGCCAAATGTGTCCGCTTCCCCGTGACGCATGATAATTAATTTCATAAATTTCGTGAAATTTGTTTTGGTAACAGTAATATAGCAAGAAAATAGGTTAAAAATCCTCAGCAAGTGAAATTTAGTTTATGCTTGAGGTATCTAGCATATAGCGGAAAAATTATTTTGTTAAAAAGCATCTATGATAATCGCCAGTTTAAATACCTAAATTTAGACAATGGAATGCGGATATTTTTAATCCAAGATGTTAATTACGAAAAAAGTGCATGTGCATTAAGTGTCAATTCAGGGCACTTCAACGACCCTGACGACTGTCATGGATTAAGTCACCTATTAGAACATATGTTATTTTTAGGTAATAACACTTTTGTCGAACCTAATGAATTTGTAACTTACTTGTCCTCTATGGGAGGACACATTAATGCGTTAACTGGTACCGAATATACCAGTTACTTTTTAGACTCAACGAAAGAAACTGAAGTACAAGCCATTAAGCGTTTATATTCCATGACAACCTCCCCGATTTTTGCAGAATCATTGATCAGTGAGGAGATTAAGGCCATTGACGCTGAATTTAGTCTAAAACAAAAAGATGAAATAAGACGCTTATATCAGGTACATAAAGAAACGTGTAACCCTCTACATCCTTTTAGTAAATTTTCAGTAGGCAACAAACACACCTTTTCTAGCTTTAGTGCCAAACAATTAAAAAATAAATTACAAAAATTGCATCAACAATTTTATCAACCACAAAATATTTGTTTATGTTGGATTAGTCCAACCGATCTGGATTTGCGGAAAGATATAATTATGCAAGGGTTTGCAAGCTGGAAAAACACTTGTAATTTACCTAGTCAAAAATTCCCTCCTCTTTATTTAACAGAAAATTTAGCGATAAAAATCAGTATAAAACCTTTACAAAAAGCCCAGCGATTAATAATCAGTTTTGCACTCCCTAATCCTAAAGTACATTTTAGAAGTAAACCTTTAAGCATTCTAAGCCATTTGTTAGGTGACGAAGGTGAAAATAGTCTATTAGAATTTTTAAAAAATAAAGGATGGGCCACGAGTTTAAATGCTGGAGGTGGAATTGAAGGGAAAAATTTTAGAGATTTTAATATCAACATCCAGCTAACAGAACAAGGCATTCAATACATAACAGATATAATAAATGCATTATTTTCATTCATAGATATGATTAAAAAGAATGGAATTGAGTTATGGCGAATTAAAGAATTAGCCACAATCAAGCAGCAAGAATGGGATTATTCTGAACCAGAAAAGCCCATCGACCAAGCACTTCATATAAGTCAATCTATGTTTGAATATAGCGAAGAATATGTGCTGGCAGGTGATTTCGTTATAGACGATATACGACCCAATTTACCTATCAAGTTGTTAGAGTTGTTTAAACCTGAACATATGCGCATTAAACTCATTCACCCCGATGTAAGTACCTCACAAATAGCAAACTGGTATCACACACCCTATCAAGTAGAAAAAATTGATAAAAAGACACTAGGCGCTTACACAACTTTTGACCTAGATTTCAAATTTAATTTAGCTCAACCAAATCCATTTATTATTGAGCAGCCAAAAATTCAATCTAACCATATAACTTTTGATGTTCCTAAGCCAATTGTTCAACAAACAGGGCTAAACCTTTGGTATGGACAAGATAATAAATTCAAACAACCCAAAGGAGATTGTTTTTTAACCTTTGATTGTGCAGCAGTTAATGAAGGTATTGAACTTGTTAGTGCAAAACGCTTATGGATTGGTCTACTAAACGAAAAACTCAATAAACGATACTATCAAGCTGAATTAGCAGGAATGAATTTTCATTTCTACCCACATCAAGGTGGTTTTTCTCTACAAACAAATGGATTTAGTGGCAACCAATTAGCATTCTGTAGCAAATTACTCACCCAGATAGTATTTCATGAAGACTTTACCCAGAGCTTTAAGCAAATCAAAAATCGACAATTGGCTGGCTTATCCAATGCCCTACTGAATAAGCCAATAAATAGTTTATTCTCAAGACTGGCAGTATTAATGCAACAACATAATTATTTGCCGCTAGATATGGCCAAAGTATTGCAAAATATGGCGCCTGAAGATATCTACCAAACCAAGATAAAATTATTGAGCCAATTTCATCTTGAAGGATTAATGTACGGCAATTGGAATCAAAGTGAAGCAACAAATATTAGCCATAAAATTAAAGAATTTAGAAATAATCACTCGATTGGAGCAAAAGTAAATAGAGGCGTAGCGGATATCCGGCAACAACCAACCATTACCCATAAGGTACAATACCAACATCAAGAACCTGCAGTAGTTATTTATTTTCAAGCTCCTGATCCAAGTCCAGAAACAGTTGCATTAACTATTTTGACAGAACAACTTGTCGCTTCTCCCTTTTTCAATGAGATACGTACAGAGCAACAATTAGGCTATTTAGTAGGCAGTGGATATATCCCCTATAACTCACACCCAGGCCTAGCCTTTTATATTCAATCCCCTCATACAGAAGTACCTCAATTAATATTAGCAATTTATAATTTTTTAGAGAAAATAATGGCTCAAATTGATCAATACAAAGATATTTGGCAGTCCTTAAAACAAGGGGTTATTAAACAAATCACTGAAAAAGACAGCAGTTTGAGTATGAAGAGTCGACGTTTTTGGATGGCAATTGGCAACAAAGATTATAACTTTTCACAAACAGATAAAATGGTTCAAATTATCTCAGATTTAGATATGGCATCATTGAAAAAATTTTTAAGTAAACTAGTCAATAGAGATGGGTTTGGTGAAATAATTCTACATAATAGTGATTTAAATGCGGCAATAATCGAGGGAGCTGAATCTCAAGATGATCCAAGGGAGTTTAAATCACGCTGTTGCTATTTAACTTATTAATTTTAAAACCTATAAAACATTAATTTAAATTGAACAAATAGTGCAAAAATCAGCTAAATTTGCAGAAATATAGTCCAAACAATATATTTAAATTCGATTTGCCCTTGTAGGTAGACGTCAAATTAGGCATATTTAATAAAAGCGATACGGATACGCTGCCCAATAAATAACAATAATAAGGTAGATATACTACCCCTAGGTGAAATGTGCATATTCGTAAAATAATTAACAAGTTTTTATGCGTGACCTGTTTACTCTTAGTTTTTGGGATCTCCCTTAAAACTTATGGCGCAAGTAATGTATTTATTAATTACAATAAATCTCACAATTTAATTCAAAACACAGTTACCGATATTGTTGAAGACAATGATGGCTTTATTTGGTTCTCTACTTTCGAAGGATTAAGTCGTTTTGACGGTTATGAGTTTAAGAATTATTCCTCTTCCAATTTAAATTCCAATCCACTTCCAGCTGGTTTTATAAAAAAACTGCAGTTGGATAATCAAGGAAATTTATGGGTTGCGACCGTTAATGGCTTAGCCAAATATAATGATTTAAGGGACGACTTTACTGTTTATAACAAAAATAATAGTAATTTAAAAAGTAACGAAATATATACCTTAGCAATTAATCGTGATGGAGAATTATTGGTTGCAACTGACGAAAATCTATACTTATTTGATCAACACTCTAAGAAATTTTTACCCTTTATTGTGGGTGGTGAAAGCTTACCTAAAGAGATCAAATTTATTCTCAGTGAACATGACAAAACTTGGATAGGCAGTCTTGGCCATGGTATTTTTTTACTAGAACACAAATCAAATACACTCTACAACCTAAAAGAATCTAATCCTTGGAATATCCATTTAGACGCTAATTATTTATTTGATATCGAAAAAATAAATGAAGAATACTGGTTAGGCACCGAAAATGGCGTTTATATTCTAGAGCATGATTCAGCTAATATAACGACTTTAAACACTTCAAGCTCTCCACAAATTGCAGGACAAGAAGTTCGTAGCATTATTCAAGATAGTGAAAATAAAGTTTGGCTTGGTACCACTACAGGTATAAGTATTTTAGATACTGATAAAAACTTACTCACCACATATAATGATCAAAACAACATAAATTTTGGCTTAGAAAGTAGCCATTTTTTTAGATTGTTTATTGACTCCCAAAATACTATTTGGCTAGGTACATATTCTGGTGGTATCTATAAATACACCCCACAAGAGAATAAAATAAAACTGTTTAAAAGTTCACCGAACAATCCTAATTCCCTGTCAGGAAATTTAATTTGGGGAATAAAAGAAGATCAACAAGGCAAAATTTGGCTTGCGACACAAACTGATGGGATTAATGTGTTTGATCCAAAAAGTGTTACGTTCAAAAAGTATTTAACAAACTTCAAGCACCATATATGGTCTATTGCCATAGACAACAGCGAAAAAATTTGGCTCGCCAGTTCTGGTGGAATATTTGTTTTTAAACAGACAAACAATGAAAAGTTAGAGTTAGTCAAAACCCTATTACTTGATGAAAATATGCTTCAAGTCAAATTTTTCAAAGGGAAAATATGGCTACAATCAAACGAAAACACCCTAAAATGGGTCGATGTAGACACATTTAACATTCATTCAATATCCCTATCAAACAAAAGTATTAACTCTGTTACCCCGCTATTTTTAGATAGCCAAAATAATATTTGGTTTGTGACAAATGTTGGCATCATTCATTACAATATTAATACTGGAGAGATCAGTCGTTTACTGCTGAATAGACGAAATAGTGATGAGAGATACTTTAGTAAAGTGATTGAAACCGAACAGGCATTTTGGCTTTCATCATTAATACATGGTCTGATTAAAATTGATAAAGAAAGTTATGAAATTATTCTCGAATTAAATACAGATACAGGATTAAGCAGTAACCAAGTCATGAACTCGGTTGTACACGG
This sequence comes from Paraglaciecola sp. L3A3, assembly GCF_009796765.1. Taxonomy (NCBI): domain Bacteria; kingdom Pseudomonadati; phylum Pseudomonadota; class Gammaproteobacteria; order Alteromonadales; family Alteromonadaceae; genus Paraglaciecola; species Paraglaciecola sp. L3A3. Next base: position 1,959,616 of record NZ_CP047023.1, on the reverse strand, counting down.
TGAGAGTTTATGGCTTTCGTATACAAATAACGGCATCGATGAAATTTCATTAGAAACCAACCAAGTACTACAAAATATAGCCCCTGAAATGCTAGATTTTAATGAATTGAATGAAGGGGTTGGATTATTAACTCATGACGGCCAAATTTTATTTGGAGGCACAAACGGTTTTATTATGTTTGACCCAAATAAATTATCTGTTGCTGCACAATTACAAAATTCAAATAAAATGAGTAACAGTAAGTCTCCCATCATTACCCAATTGAGAATATTTAATCTACCAGTGAGCATACACTCTGAGAAAAGCCCTATCCAAACAGTGATTAATAAATTAGATGAAATAAATCTCCCTTATGAATCTAATATGTTGAGTTTCAAATTTGCTCAAGTCAATCCACTAACTCCTGAAGCCATTAAATATAGATATAAATTAAAGGGTTTATCGGATAAATGGATTGAAACTGTGTCTGAATCACCTCGTTATGCGCACTTTTCAAATCTTGATTTTGGCAGTTACGAATTTACCGTGCAAAGTAAAGCTCCCTTATCCCAATGGTCTAATGCTAAATCTGTAAAAATCAAAATAGCCCCTCCTTTCTGGTTACAAAAAAATGCTTTATTGCTTTATGGCATCATTTCAATAATTTTACTTTTATACTTTCTTAAACAAATTCGAAATAGAAATGCTATTCGTCAATCCATTTTAGAAAATGAAGAAAGATTAAAACTCACTCTTTGGAGTAGTGGTGACGAACTATGGGATTGGGATATATACCAAGGGCAAGTTTTCCGTTCAAATACTTGGGGTACCTTAGACTTTCCACAGGATGACATTAGGGTTAATAGTTCATATGAAGCGAATATTCACCCTAATGATATACAAAGAGTTCAAGAGTCCTTAAATACACACCTTAAAGACAAATCAGAACATTATGAAGTGAGCTATAGAGCAAAAACCTATAAAGGCGAATGGTTATGGGTACTAGATAGAGGAAAAGTGGTTGCCAGAGATAATAATCATCAACCTCAACGAATGACAGGTACGTTAAAAAACATTAGTCACTTAAAAGTCGCCGAAGAACAACTAAAACTGTTTAAACGCTCTATCGAAACTATCTCAGACGGCGTATTTATTACCGATACTAATTTTAGGTTCATTTCGGTAAATAACTCGTATTGCAAGTACACTGGAGAAACTCGTGAACAGGCCCTTGTTAGTTATCTAAGTTTTCACCAATACCCAGGTGCATTTACCGAAGAGGTAAAAAAAGCACTGCAACAAAAAGGAAATTGGTTTGGGGAAGTCGAGTCTCGTCGAACAGATGGCAAAAAATACGAGATGGAATTAAACATAGATGCGATTACCGACGAGGATGGCAAGATCAGTCATTACGTAGGGGTATTTTCAGATATAACCGCTCGTAAAGAAACAGAAAAAGAGTTACTAAAACTATCGAATACCGACCCATTAACTGAATTACCTAACCGGTCATTCTTCTTGGCGAACCATTCGAATATAGTAAGAAGAAATACTCATCACGCTTTAATTTGTTTAGATATGGATAACTTTAAGAAAATCAATGATTCTTTAGGCCATCAAACAGGTGATATTTTAATAAAACAAATCGCTAAACGATTACAAAAAATGGCTGGTACCACTTCTACTGTTTATCGGTTAGGTGGCGATGAATTCAGTGTTTTAATCGATAATACTACTGATATTCACAAAATAACTCATTTTGCACAAACCATATTAGACGGTATGGCGCGTCCTTTTATTATCAATAAACAAGAATTTGTACTAGGTGCTAGCCTAGGCATAGTTTTCTCGCCTGAGGACGGCAGTACATCCCACGAATTATTGAAAAATGCTGACACTGCTATGTATTTCGCAAAAAATGCCGGCGGTAATAAATATCAATTCTTTAGTGGCGAAATGAATCAGAATGCCGTTCGACAACTACAAATTGAAAATCTTATTCGTCATGGGTTAAAAGAAGACTTGTTTACCGTATTTTATCAACCCAAGGTAGATATCGCTAGTGGTAACTTGGTGAGTATGGAAGCATTAGTACGATATGAACACCCTGATAAAGGAATTGTAAGTCCAGCTCAATTTATACCTTTAGCTGAAGAGACGGGTCAAATAATTGACATAGGGGAAGTAGTATTACGCAAAGCATGTGAACACACGAAAAAATGGGTTGATGCTGGATTATTTACCGGCCGAGTAGCCGTCAATATTTCGGCAAGGCAATTCGAAATCCCTGATCTTGATGAAAAAATAATGAGCATACTGCAACAAGTGGGTCTATCACCTCTTCATCTTGAGTGTGAAATAACAGAAGGCACATTAATGCAAAACCCGGATAGTGCTTTAACTATGATGCAAAGACTCAGGGAACGAGGGATCCATCTAGCATTAGATGACTTTGGTACTGGTTACTCCTCATTAGCATATCTAAAACGCTTTCCAATCAATACGTTAAAGATTGATAAAGCCTTTATTGATGACATAGCTAAAGCCTCTGAAGATAGGTATATGACTCAATCAATCATCACCATAGCCCATAATTTAGGTTTAAAGGTGGTGGCCGAAGGAGTCGAAGATGAAAGTCAGTTAGCAATATTACGTAGTTTTAAATGCGAGATGTTGCAAGGTTACCTATACAGTAAACCTTTAAATGCAGGCCGATTTGAAAGTTTGCTTAAAGAAAATCATCAATTAAAAAAAATTATCCAAAACGTTAATATCTAGACTTGGGAGCTAACTTTCCCTCATAGCGTCAAATTTATCCTAAACCGGCAAGCACTTACCGCTTTTCTCAAAGGTAACTAATTAACCCCAAGAATGAAACGGCTAATTGTTGGTGATAAATATTTAAAACTTCATTAAACTTTCATAGTGTTGTTTTTTAACCTTATTTTTACTGCTTCAATGTTAAAAAATTGTAAATTATTGTTTATTTATCCAAAGTTGGCACGCTTTAAGCTACTACTATGTTGACCGACAAAATAATGTCGGCAAACAAAAATAAACGTCAATAATTTAAATTTAAGAGGAAGTAAACGATGTTAAAAGCTTATGCAGTAGCAATGGTACTAGCCACAACAACACCAGTAGCAGTTAAAGCCGAAGAAAGCGTACAAGCTCCTACTAAAACTCAAGCAAGTACTGCTAAATCTACAGCTACTACAAAAAGTGGAATTAGAGCTCGTAGCATTAGGTTCTAAAAAAACAAAAAATTACATCAAAGCTTTCTGAGCAATGATTATTTAACAAAGATAAAAAAGAGAGGGAAGCTCTTTTTTCTTTTTAGACCTGAAATAAAACACTCTCTCCACCTCTAGAATGTAGTAATTTAAATCTTTGTCTGGACTTAAATAAGGGATATATCAGAGGGCCAAAAACTAACCCAGCCATTGCCCACTTCTTAGCAGTTAATCCAGTTTTATAAGATTGTACGTAGTACAAAACACTAAAAAATATCGAACTTAATATAAAAAACACTTTCCACCTCTGCGATTAATTTAGACCCCATTCATAGCCATATGCTATATCCAAACAACCAATCGGTAGTTACTCAGTGATTCTACTCTTTTCACAAATAAAAAAAAGCTGGGAAAAGGTATAAACCTGCCCAGCTTGGTATACGAAATAATTATTTAATAGAAAGTTTTTTCTTCAGCTTTCATTTGTTGTAAACATTCTGCAGGTTTAAACTTATCACCTAACAATGCTTGATAATGTTCTAATCTGGCTATTAAATGAGAAATCCCTAAAGTATGCATGTAACGGAATGGGCCCCCTAAGAACGGTGGGAAACCAATGCCAAAAATAGCGCCAATATCGCCATCTCTGGCATTCCTAATGACGCCTTCATCTAAACATCTTGCGGCTTCATTTAACATTAGTAATACACAGCGTTCAGAAATTTGTTCTCTACTTAACTGGTTAGTTGCTGTGATGCCTAACACTGTGTAGATGGATTGATCGACTTCTTTTCCTGGATTTTTTCCAGCATAATCATAGAAGCCTCGTTTGTTTTTCTTACCCTTTCGATCATCGGCTAACACTTTATCAAAGTTTGAATTTGATGAAAATCTGTCACCAAATTGTGCTTCAAGTATAGGGCCAATTTTGGTACCTACATCTATCCCTACTTCATCTAATAACTTAATTGGCCCTACAGGAAAGCCAAATTTTACTAATGCTTTGTCAATATTTTCAATAGGCTCACCAGCCAATAGTATTTCTGCAGCTTCATTCACATAAGGGGCGAGAATACGATTAACATAAAAACCAGCGCCATCTTTTACTACAATGGGGGTTTTACCTTGTTTTTTGGCTAATTCAACAATCGTTGAAATAGTCAAATCTGACGTTTTATCATGGGCAATTACTTCCGCTAATGGCATTTTATCTACTGGCGAGAAATAATGTAAACCAATAATTTGCTCAGGACGTTTTGCTTTTTCAGCAATTTGAGCAATAGGAATTGAAGACGTATTAGAAGCAAAAATAGTGTGTTCTGCACAGTTATTTTCAACTTCTTCTACCATTTGTTGCTTCAATTCAAGGTTTTCAAAAACAGCCTCTATCACCACATCTGCATCTGTTAAACCAGAATAATCCAAAGTACCTGTTAATAAAGATAACTGTTTCTGCATTTCAGACTTTTTAATAAAACGTCGTTTAACTTTTTTATTTTGAATGTCGTAACTGTATTTAATTGCATTAGAAATACCCTCAGCACGAATATCTTTAATTCGAGCCGGTAACCCAGCTTTAACCGCTGTAACATAAGCGATACCGCCGCCCATAAGGCCACCACCTAAGATCCCTATTTTAGTTAAAGGGGCAGACTGCACACCTTCAATACCGTTTTCTTTTTTCATGTCAGTAGTAGCAAAAAATAGACTTCGTAATGATTCAGATTCAGGACTCATAACCAAGTTACCAAAATGTTTAGCTTCTACTACTAATCCTTTATTTATCCCATTGTTTATACCTGTTTCGATACAATCAATAATAAGTTCGGGAGAAGGATAATTACCCTGAGTTTTACTGGCTGTTTGTTTACGAGCCTGATTAAACATAATGTTGCGACCAAAAGGCGTTTTTTCTAAAAACTTCCCCATCAGATCTAATTTTGGTCCTTTTCTACTAGGCTTAGGTTTCTTCGCCATTTCAATGGCTACCTCAAGCAAAATGGATTGTGGTACCATGTCATCCACAATACCGTATTTTTGTGCTTGCTTGGCTCTAACAGAAGCACCTGTCAACATCATCTTCATAGCTTGTTGAATACTGATCAATTTAGGTAATCTTTGGGTACCACCGCTGCCTGGTAATAAACCTAATTGCACTTCAGGCAAACCTAACTGAGTTCTCGCATCATCTGAACATACACGATAGTGACACGCCAATGCTAACTCTAACCCCCCGCCTAAGGCTGGACCATGAATAGCAGCAACAAAAGTGACTGGCATATTTTCGATACGTTGAAACATATCTTGCCCGCCCTTTGCAATATTGGTTGCATCTTCTGCCGTTTGACAAGCATCAAGCATGCTAATATCAGCGCCCGCCACAAAAGAATTATCTTTGCCACTGATTAACACCACCCCTTTAATACTAGAATCAGCTTGTATTTGTTTCAGTACAGAATCTATTTGTTCAGCAAATTCCACTTTCAAAGTATTCATGGTTTCACCAATTACATTGATGGTCAGAATGGCTACACCATCATCTCGAACATCTAAGGTAAAGGCGCTGGCAGTTTGTGTATTATCAATAGTTGTCATGGTTCTGTTTTCCTATTCTGTTTCAACGATCATAGCTGTTGCAAGACCACCAGCTGCACATGCTGTTAATAAACCACTACCACCACCTCGGCGGTTTAATTCATTTAACATTTGTGTGATCATTCTTGTCCCTGTCGCCGCAAACGGATGACCATAAGCAAGTGAGCTACCCATTACATTGAATTTATCCATATCGACTTCACCAGTCGCCTTGCTTCGACCTAATTTATCTTGCGCGAATTTATCACTAGCAAACATTTTTAAGTTAGCTAAAGTCTGAGCAGCAAAGGCTTCATGCATTTCTATAAGAGTAATATCATTAAGTGTCATTCCCGCACGGTCCAAAGCCATAGGCGTGGCGTAAGAAGGCCCCATTAACATATCCTGCCAAACATCGATGGCAGCCCAAGCATAACTTTTGATATAACCCAGTGGGGTATACCCTAATTCTTTAGCTCGACTTTCAGTCATCATTATAATTGCCGATGCTCCGTCGGTCAGTGGAGTGGCGTTAGCAGCAGTAACAGTGCCATGTTTACGATCAAATACTGGGCGTAATTTGGCATAGCCTTCTAGCTTAGAGTCAAAACGCACATTATTATCTTTTTCAAAAGGAGCTTTATAGGGTTCAGAATAAGCAGTCATGACTTCATTGGCCAATTTTCCATCAGTCCAACTTTGCGCCGCTAAAGTATGCGATCTATGAGCTAAAGCATCTTGCTCTTGACGGCTAATTTGATGAGTTTTGGCCATTTGTTCAGCCGTTTGCCCCATAGACAAACCTGTGGAATATTCTGCTACAGCTGGGGGTACAGGTAATAAATCTTTAATACCCAACTTTTTAAGTATCTGCCATTTTTGACCTAAAGTCTTAGTTTTTTGTAAATCAACCAATGCACGAGCTAGATTTTTAGATACTCCTATAGGCGATACAGATGTTGAATCGGCTCCCCCTGCGACACCAACACTAATGTTACCGGCCATCATAGACTCAGCAATACTCACTGTTGACTGAAAACTCGTAGCACAAGCTCTTGAAACGCTAAAAGCATCAGTGTTTACATTCATGCCAGTACCTAAAACAATTTCACGAGCAATATTTGGCGCTTCAGGCATCTGTACCACTTGGCCATAAACTAGTTGCTCAATTAGATTTGCATCTAGGTTGTGACGAACTAACATTTCGTTCACCACCATTTTGCCTAAATCAACGGCTGGCACGCCATGAAAATTAGTCGCCATTTTTGCGAAAGGCGTTCTTAAACCAGCAACAATGGCGATCCTATCGCCTTGTCTGGTTGTAACATTTTGCTTAGTTGTCATTTTCTACCCTTTTTATAAATACAAATCAGTGGTCAGACCTGTAAAGTGATTTAGATTGTACAGAGTTACCTGCATGACTTCAAGAAAAGCAGTCTACGACTAAAGGAATACATATAAAAATCATTATAAACAGTGGGTTAACAACAATTCACCTATACGTATTAGTGTCAATCAAATTTTATATTTGCTGATTTCATATTCACTCTACACCTTTTATATAAAGTCCTTTGCTTAAAAAACAGTCATAAATATAAAGCTTTGTAACATTGTTTTTCGAGTATGGAACCTTATATCAGGTAGCATTGTCTCTACAGGCACTAATTTACTATTAGAAATACTAAATTTTTAAGTAATATTAATAATAAGCAGGAAAATATAACGCCATGGCAGCAGTTCAGTTTAATCAGTTACAAGCGTATCTAGACAGTCAAGTTATTGGCCAACAAACATTAACAAGAAACATATTAGTCGCATTATTAGCAGACGGACATTTATTAGTTGAGGGTCCTCCTGGTTTAGCAAAAACTCGAGCTGTCACCGCGTTAGCTAAAAGTCTAGAAGGTGACTTTCATCGCGTGCAATTTACACCTGATTTATTACCTGCCGATCTAACCGGTACAGATATTTATCGTCCAGAAACTGGAGATTTTGTTTTCCAAAAAGGTCCTTTGTTTCATAACCTAGTATTAGCAGATGAAATAAACCGAGCGCCGGCTAAAGTGCAATCAGCATTATTGGAAGCTATGGCCGAAAGACAAATCACTGTGGGTAATAAAACCTATACTTTACCTGAACTATTTTTAGTTATGGCCACCCAAAATCCAATTGAGCAAGAAGGAACATATCCTTTACCTGAGGCACAATTAGACAGGTTTTTAATGCATTTAGAAATAGACTATCCGGGGGCAGACACCGAACTTGAAATCTTACGTTTAACCCGTGATGAAGCAATGCACAAAGCGGCTGTTAGTCCTCCTACCCTAACCCAAGCAGATATTTTTAATGCTAGACAAGATGTACTGAAAATACATCTAGATGAAAGTTTAGAGCAATATATAGTGCAACTAATTATTGCCACTCGCCAACCTGAAAAATACAGTGCCGAGTTAGCTAGTTGGATCGAATTTGGTGCCAGTCCTCGAGCCACAATTGCTTTAGATAAATGTGCTCGTGCTCATGCATGGTTAATGGGTAGAGATTTTGTTGGCCCAGACAACATACAAGCTGTTTTACATAATGTGCTACGTCATAGGGTCCTACTTAGTTACGAAGCTGAAGCCGAAGGTATTGGCCGTAATCAAGTATTAGACAAAATTTTACAATTAGTCGCCGTTCCTTAATCGATAAATAGTCACAGGAAGAAAAATGCAAGACATTGCAACATGGCTGGCTAAGCACCACTGTGATGGGATCAACCTTGGCATCAAGGAATTGATCCATTATCAAAGTAAAACGAGCCTGATAAATTTAACGCCGCGTAAAGCAGTCCAAGCCAAATTAGCAGGGGCTTATTTGGCCAAGACCAAAGGTCGTGGCATGGAGTTTGATGAAGCACGTCATTATCAACCTGGTGATGACATACGCGCTATTGATTGGCGAGTGACAGCACGTACAGGTAAAACTCATACAAAGTTGTATAGAGAAGAAAAAGAACGCCCCGTATTTGTATTAACTGATTTATCTTCAAGTATGCAATTTGGTACTCAATTATTATTTAAATCGGTACAAGCGGCACACTTAACTTCCTTGATTGCTTGGTCTGCACGTAAACGTGGGGATAGGATTGGCGGCTTAGTATTTAATCAAGATCAGCATATTGAATGTAAACCTTTTACTCGACAAAAAGCGGTGTTGTCTTTATTAAACAGTATGATTAAAGTGCAACAACAAGCTAAAACGGCTAATTCAGTCCAAGTAACTTTAGCAGATGCTTGCGCACGATTACGTCGTTTAGCTCATCCAGGTAGTTTGATTTTTATTTTAAGTGATTTCAGTCAACTTAATGATGTGTCCCAACAGCATATTGCGCAACTCAGTAAACATTGTGAGGTGATTGCTTATCCCATTAGCGATCCATTTGAGCACCAGTTACCCAAGGTCAAAGTAAGCCAACGAGTATGCTTAACTGATGGCCAAAATAGACAACAAATTTTACTCGGAGAAAAAGAAACCGAGCAGCAATATAGTGATCAACACCAAACCCATTTTGAGTATATCAAACGTACTTTAAAACAATGTAAAGCACAGGTGATTGAAATCAGTGCAGGTTTACCTTTAAGCACACAATTAGATCCATTTTCGGGAGCTCGACGTTAATGAATCCATTAGATAATTTAAAAGATATCCAAAACCCAGCAGAAATCGGCAACTGGCCACCAGCCTATGGTTGGTGGCTATTAGCCTTGGTCGCAATACTAGTGTTATTTATTGCCATTAAGTGGGTGCTTCATTTTAAGCAACAGCGACAAGCCAAACAACAAGCTTTAAAAGAAATTGAATTAATCAATATTGAACAACCACATGCGGCAACCCAGTTGAATCAAATATTAAAACGTGTCGCTTTAGAATATTTTCCCAGCTGTTCTGTACAAAAATTACATGGTGAGCAGTGGGTTAACTTTTTAATCAAGACACTACCCAACAAACAGGCTGGCAAAAATTCTGAGCAGATCACACAATTACAAAATAGCCTTTATCAAAAACAGACGATAGAAGCTAAAGAGATTGCTCAACATAAACACACTGTTCAACAGTGGGTTAAACTAGCAGTGCCGCCCAGTAAGAATATCAGCCAAACATTGGAGCAAGAACATGCTTGAGTTTGAATGGATATGGGCATTAGCTGCACTTCCCTTGCCTCTTTTAGCCCTGTTATTGCCGAGTAAAAAACAAGGGCAAGAAGCAGCGCTTAGAGTTCCCAACCTTACCGCCGGTCTCGAAACTAGTCAGCAGCACAAAAGCAGTAATAAGTGGATGTTACTTTTCGCCACACTAGCTTGGATTGCATTAGTGGTTGCCAGCGCAAGACCCCAATGGTTAGGAGAGCCTGTCAGTATTCCAGCTGAAGGGCGAGATCTGATGATTGCAGTCGATCTGTCTGGCAGTATGAAAATCGACGATATGCAAGTAAACGGAAGGCAAGTAGATCGTCTTAAAATGATTAAGTTTGTATTAAGTGATTTTATTCAAAGACGAGTTGGAGACCGATTAGGTTTAATTCTTTTTGCCGACACAGCCTATTTACAAGCTCCTTTAACCTATGACAGAGAAACCGTCGACCAATTACTGAAAGAGTCTTTGATTGGCTTAGTA